>CALMZO010000417.1 GCA_937870825.1 uncultured Chloroflexota bacterium
CAGCGAAATACAAACCGAAACAGTTCACGTTCGTAATAGCGCAAAGTCTCCAAGTAATATGAAGTCTCCAAGTAATAATAGGAGAGGAGCTGGGAGAGGTCTCGACAGCAATTAAAATTGCGCGCCGCGATAGCTTGTGCTAAAATGCGTCTGCGTAGGGGACTGGCTCAATTGGCAGAGCATTCGCCTCCAAAGCGAAGGGTTGGGGGTTCAAGTCCCTCGTCCCCTGCCACAAAAAATCGCGTTCCATTTGGAACGCGATTTTTTTATAATGAGCGCTGAATAACGTTACCCATGATAGGTGAGAAATAATTTTCCGATTTGTATCACCGAGCCGGGCAAGAGTGGAAGGGGTTCGCTCGGCTTGAGGCGGCGTTGATTCAAATACGTTCCGTTCAACGAACCCAAGTCCTCGATTTGCCACTCCCCGTTCCAAATCAAGCGCACGTGTCGCCGTGAAACTCCATTCTTTGAACTCGCGCCGTACTGCGTTAAATCAATATCGGGATACCAACCTGTGTCGCGGTCTGCGCGTCCAATGATGATTTCAGTCTGAAGCGGCACATAGAGGGCGCGATGATTGAGTGAAAGCTTTGGCGCCGATAACGCGGGGGCGTCCAACGGTTCCGTCATTGCCAATGACGTCCCGCATTTCACGCACTCGCGTTCTTCCGCACCGTTGCGCTGGGTGCAATTCGGACACAATTTGATGAGCGCCATAATTTGTTTCTTGGCTGCGGAGTCTTCCGAACGCGCCGCCGAACCTTACGCGCTTGCTGCCGAACCCGATTCTAACACAACCCGAAAGCCGACGTAATCGTAATGATTGTCCGGGTTAAAGTGCGTGCGGTCTGCCGCGCGCACATGCATGCTGTCGCTGAACCAGGCGCCGCCGCGTAACGCTTTGTAATAGCCGACTTCGGGACCCTGCGGATTTGTGTCGGGCGCTGTCTGATAATAATCCTGCTTGTACCAATCGTTCACCCATTCCCACACATTCCCCGCCATATCCATCGCGCCGTACGCGCTCGCGCCCCCCGGAAATTGCGTCACGGGCGTCGTGCTTGAGTTTTTCGAGCCCGCGCAATTCAAACGCGTCACGTCGAATTCGTCACCCCAGGGATAGATACGACCGTCATCACTGCGCGCGGCTTTTTCCCACTCTGCTTCAGTGGGCAATCGCACAACGCGTTCCGTCAAATCGCTGACCCAGCGACAAAAGACCACTGCATCGTACCAACTGACGTTGGTTATCGGATGCTCGCTCTTTTGTGGAAAATCGAATGGCGCGGGTTGGTTCGTCGCGTTCGTGAACAACGTGTACTGCGCGACAGTAATCGGATATTTTGAAATCCAGTATTCGCCGAGTTCGATGTTGCGCTGCGGCGTTTCGTCCGATTGCAAATGCGGGTCATCTTGCGCGTTGCTGCCGAACAAAAAACGTCCGGCGGGCACGCGGACAAGCTCTACGTATTTTCCCAAACCGATTTGCATTCGCAGTACGCCGCGCACGAGCGTCAAAGAGAGTTTCGGTTTGGGCGCAAGGACCTGGGTGTGTCCGCGCAAGAACGCAGTGCCGCTCTTGTATTCGTGTTCTGTCGCGGGGGGCGGCGAGACCGTTTCGACCTCAAGCGATGCAGGTCCCATGTCCTGATGGCTTGGTTCTGTCGCGAACGCGTCCTCTGCGTGGACCGCCGCGGCTGGCGATTCTTGCGGAGCCGGCTCTGTGTATTGATAAGGCAGCGCAGATGGGATTGGTGCGATTTTGGGGATTTCAATAAAACGTGACGGGGAGAAACCAAACGCTTGCAGCATGTCCATTGAAGTCTGATAACGCTGCTGCGGGTACAAGCCCAACGCTTTTTCGACAATCGTTTCTGTGCCGAACGAAACGGCGGGATTCAACACACGTATCGGTTTCCACGCGTCAGGATTCAACAAACGGGCGTGAACATCCACCGGCGGTTTTCCCGTGAGCAGTGTGTACAACGTCGCGCCGAGCGAATACACATCCGAACGCGGGTCGGTGTGTCCCACTTCGCGCGAGTATTGTTCGAGCGGCGCGTACTCGGGTGTGCCGACGCCGCGCAGCAATGTGAGCGTGCTGGGACGGTCGGGGTCCATCAATTTGACGAGACCGAAATCCACCAACACAATGCGCTCATCGGGCGTGAGAATCAAGTTGTGCGGCTTGATATCGCGGTGAATCACGTTGCGCGAATGGAGATACACGAGCGCATCCAAAATTTGACGCGTCCAACTCAACACCAATTGTTCGGTCTGCGCGCCGCGTTCTTGAACGAGATGATGTAAATTTTCACCCTCAATCAAATCCATCACAATGTATTCATAGTCGGCGTCGGAAAAATAGTCGTAAATGTGAGGAAGATGCGCGTGCGCGAGCTGCGCGAGAATGTGCGCTTCGCGCCGAAACTGGGCGCGGGCTTGCGCCATGCCTTGCTCGGTGCCGTTCGGGTCAGGCGCGCGTTCTTTAACTGCGACAGGGCGTCCCAATGCCTGGTCTTGGGCGCGATATACCGCACCCATGCCGCCTTGCCCGAGCATGGTTTCAATCTCGTACCGATGGTGCAGGATATGTCCCGTGGTCAGTCGCATAGTTCAATCTACATTCAAAACAATGACGCTGATGTTGTCCGCGCCGCCCGCCGCGTTGGCGAAACTGACGAGCTGCGCGCTCGCTTGCTGCGCGTCGGTCGCGTTTTCCAAAATGTGTTGAATCTCCGCGTCATTCACCATTTCCCACAAGCCGTCGCTGCACAGCAAAATTTTATCGCCGCTTTGCAATTGCAGACTCGCGTCCGAAGGAAAGAGGTCAATGTCATATCCGCTCAGGTCGCCCAAACTTTTCAGAATCAAATTGCGCTGGGGATGAACGCGCGCTTCGTCCACGGTAATCTCGCCTCGCGTGACGAGCTGCGCGACGTACGAATGGTCTCGAGTGAGCTGTGTCAACGTTTTATCGCGCAGCAGGTAACTGCGGCTGTCGCCCACATTGGCAAAATAGGCATGTTCGTCGAGGACGAGCGCAAGCGTAATGGTCGCACCCAGAGTTACGTGATGGTGTTGCCCGTACTCGATGACCTGGCGATTCGCTATGGCAACCGCCGCGCGGATTCGTTCGTGGATGGTTGCATCGGTCAACGCGGCATCGTCCGGTGCTGGCGCGAGCAATTGCGAGAGCAATTCGTGCGCGACAATTTGGATTGCCATCCGGCTCGCGACTTCACCGGCGGCGGCGCCGCCGACTCCATCGGCAATGATGAACAATCCCAGCAGCGGCGCGGCGGTGGAATGCTGCGCGGTCAGTTGAAATGCAAGTACGCTGTCTTGATTCAAATCGCCTTTGATACCGTGCACCAGTCCGGGGTCGGTCAAAGAACCGTAACTCAATTTGATGGTCGGCGTCGCCGTGCCCATGGTCTGCTCCGGGTCGCGCATGAACGTGTAGGTTAACCCGTCGAGCATAAAACTCGTTGGCAGCAAAGGGGTTTGGTTCGCGGTGCTGCGTTCAGAGAGGACGAGGAGGCGCGGCGCGGGCAGGTCAAATCCGCAGAAACCGCAATGCGTGAGATTGCCTTCATTCTCCACGCCGCAGTTCGGACAGCGCTGCATCTCGGCAACACGGTACAGGTTGACGACGTCATTGCTCGAAATGACTTCGACAATCGTGTAGCGGTCCAGCAGCGTGACGCCCGGAACGAGAGGGTTCAACATTTCCGGCGTCGAAGCTCCTGACGCTTCAACGGGCGCAAAATGCAATTGCCAGGGTTCAAACATAGGACGCGTAATCATTCTAACATGAATGATGCGGTTGTCTATCGCCCTTTTTTCGAGTACTCTGGTACTGCGCTAGAATGCACCTCTTGCTCTGCGCGGCTGCATTGGGGCATCGCAATGATGAACTTGGATTTTCCATCGCTCGGCGTCGCGCTCGCCATGTTTATCGCCGCGTTCACGCAAGCGGTGACGGGGTTCGGTTCCGCGTTGGTGGGCATGCCGCTGCTGTCGCAATTCGTCGGCGTGAAAACGGGCGCGCCGTTGATGGCGTTGCTATCGCTGGGGCTGAACTTGGGACTTTTGCTCATTCAACGGCAAGCGTTTCGCTGGCGCGATGTGCGTGGGCTGGTCATCGCCGCGATTGTGGGAATTCCTATCGGAATTGTCGCCATTGCCGCGTTGAGTGAACGCGTTGTTTTGATTGGTCTCGGAATTTTGTTGATTGGTTACGCGTTGTATGCGTGGATTACGCCGCGTTTGCCGGAATTGAAACATCCCGCGTGGAGTTTTCTTTTCGGCTTTGCTTCGGGGATTTTGGCGGGCGGTTACAATGTCGGCGGACCTCCCGCAGTGATTTACGGCGCGTGCAAGCGTTGGGAGCCGAACGAGTTTCGCAGTAATTTGCAATTGTTGTTTTTGCTCGAAAACATTTTTGTTTTGGCGGGACATCTTTGGCAAGGCAATTTCACGCGCGAGGTGTTGAATCTGTTGTGGTTCGCCGTTCCCGCGTTGATTGTGGGAATCGGCGCGGGCGTAATTTTGGACCGATTTATTCCCGACGCGTTGTTTCGGAAAATTGTGTTGGCGCTGTTGCTCGGGTTGGGCGCGCGTTTGTTGCTGTCGTGACCGTTGTTTAGAAAAGAACGGCAAACAATGGAACACAATGAGCTCTTTTGTTTGCCGATGAAGGCGATGGAGTTCAACGCACTATTTTTCGGGTGCGAATCTAAAAACAAGCATCTCATTCCGCGTTAAACATTCCATCATTCCAACCTAACGCGATTGCGGTATCTTGCCCCTGTTTCGTATTTTTTTCTGCTTACTGAATACTGATAACGGATTGCTAACCACGAGGGAATAAATGAAATCAAAACTGAAATACATCGGCGTTGTGTTCTTGCTCATCGCCGTTTTTGGATTCGGGCTCGCGGGCGGGGTCTTGCTTGACCGCTACGTGACCACCGCATACGCATCGCCGAACACGGACACGCGTCCGAACACCGATTTGCTGTTGCAAGCGTGGCGCATCATTGACCGCAATTACGTTGACCGCGACGCGGTGGAAGCGAATCGTTTGACGTACGGCGCGATTAGCGGAATGGTGGACGCGCTCGGCGATACGGGGCATACGACATTCCTTTCGCCCGAAATGCTCAAGCAGCATCAAAATTACACGCGCGGCGAATTTGAAGGCATCGGCGCGCAAGTGGAAAAGAAGGGCGATTACATCATCATCACCGCGCCGATGGACGATTCGCCCGCGCTCAAAGCGGGATTGAAACCGGGCGACGCGATTTTGCGCGTGAACGGCGAAGACATGACGGGGCAAAGCGTCGAATACGTGATTGAAAAAATTATCGGACCTGCGGGAACACAAGTGACGCTCGTTATTCTCGATGTCAAAGACAACACACAGCGCGAAATCACCATCACGCGCGCGAAAATCAAAGTGAATGATGTGTCGTGGGCGCAGATTCCGGGAACGACGATTGGAGTTGTCCGCATGGCGGGTTTCAGCGACGGCGTGAGCGAGGGATTGAAAAACGCGCTGAACGAAATGAAAGCGCAAAACATGACAGGCGTTATTTTGGATTTGCGAAACAATCCCGGCGGTCTCTTGAGCGAAGCCGTGACGACGACGAGTCAATTTTTGAACAAGGGCAATGTGCTGCTGCAACAAGACGCGCAAGGAAACATTACAGAGACGAAAATTGAAGCAGGCGGACTTGCGACCGATTTGCCGATGAGCGTACTCATCAATTACGGCAGCGCGAGCGCGAGCGAAATTGTTTCGGGCGCGCTCCAAGATGCGAATCGCGCGAAATTGATTGGCGAAACGACGTTCGGCACGGGAACGGTCTTGAATACGTTTTCGATGTCCGACGGTTCCGCGCTATTGCTGGCGACGCAAGAATGGTTGACGCCGAACGGGCGCGTAATTTGGCACAAAGGCATTCAGCCCGATGTTCAAGTTTCATTGCCCGCCGGTGTCGCGCCCTTGACGCCCGGACTTTTGAAAACAATGACGGAACAAGAATATCGCGCCGCGCGCGATTTGCAAATGCAGCGCGCGGTGGACGGGTTGAGTTGTCCGAATGGAAACTGCGCGACGGACGTGAGCAAATTTCCGGGCAAAGACCAGGTGATACCTTAGAACAAATTCCTATTCGGTGTAGGGTTTTGGATTCGAGCATTTATGCGGTTACTGGCTGTGTACCCGCTGAAGCGTCGAGTCCATACCTTGAATCAATCAGGAATCTGCTCTAATCAAAAAATCCATCCCGTCGCTTGGGATGGATTTTTTTTAATTGTTATCATTTTTGGCAGGATGCATCCTCAACATTTCTTTGCCAACATCGCAACAGCCACAACGGCAACAGCCCAAACCGTTGCTGCCGACGAGGGCGGAATGTGGCGCAACCGCGTCATGCGCTCGCGCGTGCGCGAAATGGTGGGTGAACATGGTTATTCCTCTGTTCGGTTTGAAGAGAGCCAATTGAGATTATTTACAATGTCAGCTCTCAATTCTTCGATGATAAGACCATTTCCATCGAAGAGCTCCTGTCTTGTACCATTTGTAGATGTTAAGAAACTGAAGCCGCCTCGAAGGTGTGGCTCTGTATAACCCAATCCACAGAAGACAAAAAATGGAAGTCTTGCGAGTTCTGCATCCGCAATCTTACTACGCGTTATCTCGCCATCTATTTGCTCTTCATCGGATGCTGGATGGTAAAGTAGGACTCGATCTATATTTCGATTAAGGTCGGTTGCCTCTGTACCTGGAGGATTGTGATCTTCAATGTATAGCCCGACCTTTAGATATGCTAATTTGTAGATGTACGAGAATATCTCACGATCAGTCACGTTCACGCTTGAAAAAATGAAGATTGTTGGTCCTTGCCGAATTTCTTGTTCGCGGGTTTGAGCGATGAACGAAAACAATCCGCCGACATTTGCGGTCTCCAAATGGTTTCGTTCAAATGTCATTGATAATTCTGATAACCAGAGAGAAATGAAATAAGGACTCAATGAGCGCGCCCGTTCCACCGTAAGATGTATTTCGTCTATCAAGTATTCTTGGAGATCACGCAGCTTGGTGACGAATCCTTCGTTGAGCGATTGAAGAATAGCGTTTCCACTTCCCAGTGAAAGCATCCCGAGCTCGCCCTCGAAAACGACTTTATTCAAACCATTTTTCGAATCAAGGATATAAAAATCTGGATCTCCTTGTAGGCGCGTTGAAAGCAGTATCTGGAAATGCGATTCTACACCAGTCGGAAATTCATAAAGCTCTGCAAACCTTTCAACATACCCCCAAATCTTGGAGGAATCTAAAGAAGGATTCTTTAAGCTCTCTCGTAGCCTCACCACAAACCGCGCACTTTCTACGTCACTCCCCACACGACCAAAAATGCAGCCTGGGACCAGAATTCCAGTCTTCAAGGCGTTATTCTTACCTGTCTCGTAACTTTGCGGTTCGCGAAATGTGACGCGAGCGTCAGAAATGATTGCGTTTATCCCTGGATGTTTTAGCCCAATAATGTATGTCATTTGAAACTGTATGAAAAAGCCAACAAATTTCCGATTTGTTGGCTTCATAATCGTGCCGCGTACGGGGTTCGAACCCGTGGTCTCAGCCTTGAGAGGGCTGCGTCCTAGTCCACTAGACGAACGCGGCGAATAATTTTGTGTGAGGCGATTATAACACGCCTCAAGAATTTTTCAATTAACGCGCGAGTTCCACCGGCGCGAGTATCAGATGGTCTCCATTCGCGCGAATGTGTTCAAACGTTTCCCCGCGCACAGGCAAACGAAGTTTGTCATCCGAGCCATAGATTCCAAACAACAGCGAATACATTCCCGGCGCGGCGTTCGAAGGAATGGTGAACGTGAACGAGTCGCTCACACTTTCACCCGCGCGCCAGTACGATGTCGGATACGCGTTTTGGCGCGGCGGCGAGTCGTATTGGGCGACGACGATGCCCTGTGCGTCCACCCACTGCGCGAACACGGTGTAATTTTTCAAATTGTCATGACGCGCGCGCAGCGTGTAATCCGCGCGAATCACGTCATTCGGCGCGAGCGGTGAGACCAATCCACTCGCGTTCACCGGCGCAATTGGTCCGCTTGTAACGCCGCGTTCGAAAATAAATCTCACATCCACCAAATCCAATTCATCGCCAAACACAAAACGCGCGGGCGCGCTTGAAATTTTATTCGCGTCAAAAATTCCAAATTCCGCAATGCTCGGCGTAATCACGTTGCCTTGCGGGTCACGCGCAACGAGCGGGCGCGATTGCCCGACGCGTACAAGTCCAACCTCGACGCGCGCGATTTGCTGTGATGCAACATCCCCGCGCAGCGGCACGCGATATTCATCCACAAAAATTTCGTTCGGCTGCCACAAACGCGTCGGAAACAATCCATTTCCCGGGAACGCGTCCCACTGTCCAATCAATTCCCCGCGCGCGTCGTACACATGAATGTACAGCGCCAAATCTTTTGCAATCGTTTTGTCCGTGCGCCAAAATAATTTCAACGGCAATTCGCTTCTGACCGGAACAAAACGCGCGGTCTCGAATCCCACGAGTTCGGGCTGCGCGTCGCCCGCGTCGTACTTGATGTGGACCGGATTTGGCACACTTGCTTCAGCTGCCACGCGCGCGGGTTGTGTGTACGCGGGCGCGATGAGGAGAAAGGGCGCAGCAAGAGCAAAAAGCAACAAAAATGCTGCGAGCAAAATAGGCAATGAGAATTTGACGAACGACGAACGACGAACGACGAACGACGGCATTGCATTGGCGAGCAAGTCTGCGAGCCGAGACAATCCAAATGTGAGCAAGACTGCCACTGCCGCAATCGCGGGAAACATCAAACGCCCTTGCGACGCGTACGTGAGAAGCGTCCAACGAATCAGCGCGATGAAAACAACGACAACGTGCAGCGCGGGAATCCACAATAATTTTGGTAGGGGCGAACCCTTGTGGTCGCCCGCGCGGGGGAACAAGCCAATCAATAGTCCAATCACCGCAAGCAGTGAAAAAATATCGAGCGTCGTATAAACCCATTCCGGCGCAATGATATTCACGCCGCCGAAATTGCCCCAGAACGAAATGCGAAATCCTTGAAACTCGTTCAACAAACCCAACAACGTTTGCGGCGCGCGTCCGCCTGCGATTTCCATCCATACATTGAACGCGAGTGCGTCGCCGTACAAAACAAAATTCCGCGCGAACCACCAAACGTCGAGAAGGACAATCGGCAAGAGAAAGAGAAACGTAAAACGTAAAACGTCAAAATATTTTTTTGTCCGCCACACACAAAACACAAGGGCGCTCATTGCAACAATGCCCAATGCGAGATTGCTGACTTTGGTGAGAATGGCGAGTCCGACGACGATGCCGAGAACGAACACGCGTACATTTGTAACGCCGCGCGTGACGAGTCGAATGCACAAAAAAATCGCGGCGGTTGCCAACAGCGCGGCGAGCGAATCATTGTTCACCGCCGCGCTGATAAACAAAAACATCGGATTGAACGCGACGAAGGATGCGGCGACAAGAGAGAGAACCTCTCCCCTACGCCCCTCTCCTTGTGAAGGAGAGGGGTTGGGTGACACATCGTCACGCATTCTGTTCAGGGTGCGCGTGGTGCGTGATGATGTGTCAGCGGTGAGGTCGCGCGCGATTTTGTGCGTGAGGAAAACCGTTCCCGCGCTAAACAGCACCGACAGCAAACGAATCAAATGCACCGCGAGGGTTGTGCCTTGCCATGGAAAATTTTCCGCGCGCGTATGCGCGACCATATTCTTGTTGCCGAACGCGAGCGGCACACCGATTTTCGCGTACGGATTGCGCCACAATCTTGCTTGCAAATCGCTCGTGTCAATCCAAAATGTCAACGCCGCGCTCAACGCATAATACAGCGGCGGCTGTCCCCCTTCTTGTTCCCACAATTGTTCGCGCGTCGGGTCTTGAACAGGCAAACCGTTTCCGCGCGCAATCCACTGTACGTGCGGGTAATGCCACAGCTCGTCGCCCGCTTCAAAAATCGGCGTGGTGACGGAATACAACGCGCCGAGCAGCACGAACAGCGCGACAAGAAAATAAATCGCGCGTTCACTGGCGAGAAAATTTTTTGCGCGCGTAATCATCGAATTTGAATCCCGTCGCCGAGCGTCACCGCGTCGTTTGGAATCCGCGCATTGTTGGCGTCGAACAAGGGGACGCGGACAGTCGTTGCCTCGTCATACATTCCCGCGACGATGCGGTACTCGCCCGCCGCCAAATCATTTGGCAAATTCAAAACGTACTCGTCCGCGATGTATTCGCCGGGGAACCAGCGGTTCGTCGGCAGTGCGCCGTTTTGCGGAACCGAATCGCGCTGCGCGCGCAGCACGCCGTTCGCGTCGAGCAAATGCACAAATACTTTATAACTCGTGTCGGGAGTTTTGTGCGCGCTCCAGTAGAGGGTGAATGGCAAATTTTCCCCTGCCCGAAATTGCGCGCGGTCTAATTTGTAGCCGAGCAACTGTATCGCGTCGCCGACGAGCGTGAGCTGCGGACGCGCGATGATGGGGACGCGAAATTTGCGTTTGCTCTCGGCAAGTGGAATGCGAAGCGGCGACAATGCTTGTCCGTTCAGCGAAAGCAAAATGCGCGCGTAACCTGCAGCGGCTTGCGGCGGAATCGTAATGTTTTGCCGCGCGCGTACCACTTGCGCGGAATTCCACTCGCCGCGCGCGTTTGGGAACAACGCGCCTTGATACAAAATGGTTTCCGCGTCATTCGCATCGCGCAATTTGATTTCAAACGCCTCGTCCGCGCGCGCAATGTTTTGCCACCACGTCGAAAATTCCAACACATCGCCGCCGCGTGGTTCGGAATTCGTGACATCATAGCCGAGAAATTTCGCCGCGCCGACCGCTGATGCAAGCGGGCGCGGAATCTGCAAACGATTCTCTGCAACATCGGAATTTGCCGACACCTTAAATTCACGCGCCCCGCGGTTGCTTCCGCCAACGAGCGCGACGGGATTTTGCGAATTGCGTTCAAACGCGAACAGTTCCAATGTGTACGTTCCGGGCGGCGCGTCGGGCGGAATAAAAAAACCCTGCGCGTCACGAATTGCTTCGCCGCCGCGTTTGACCGCGCGCCCGCCCAACGGGAAAATTTCGCGCTCGAACCAAACGTGTTCTTCCTCATCGCGCATTCGCAAAACAAGGCGAATGTTTTGCAAACCCCCGTCCGGCGACCAATTCAGCAGCAGCGTCACAAAATCCCCCGCGCGCAATTCACGCGGTGCGAGTGACCACGCGCGCAATTCCTCTTGTTCGCCAAATGTTTCACGCGTTTCCATGTGCCGTTTCACGCGCGGCAGCACACGCCATAACGACGCGAACGACGCGACATCAAATTTTTCAAAGCCGTCGAATGTTTCGGTGTCATCGGGATGCCGCGTCAAATACACGTTCGCGCCTTGATTCAAAAGTTCTTGAGCATCCCGCGACAAATCGCCTTGCCCGACAACTTGTTCGTGGTCTTGATAAATCACCACTTTGCGTCGTTTCAAATCGCGCCGCAAATTTTCGACGTACTGAAAATATTCCAACGGCGTCAAATCTTCCCACGTCGCCATGAACAGGGCATTTTCTTCCAGCGGCTGCGCGAGAACGTCGCGCCACCGCGCCTCGACGAAATCATTGTTGCTCTGATTGTTGCGCGGGAAATTTGTCCACGCGAGATAGGCGCAGAGCGCGGCGAGTGCGAGCGTGAAAACGGCGAGACGTAAAACGTCAAACGTCAGACGTAGGGGCAATGCCTTGTGCTTGCCCGTCCCTTTCAAACGGGATGGGACAGCATCAAAAATTGTTCCAAAACCAATCGCAATGAAAAAAAGAAACGTGAGATACGACGGAATGAAAAAAATTTCGCTGTCCACCACCCAAAACACAATCGCAAAGGCAGTTTCGGCAATGTGCGCGAGTCCAATCAAAACAAGAAATTGTCGTGCGGGCAGCGGAAAATTTTTTGGCGCGCGGTTGATTGCGAGCGCGAGAATGCCGACGATGCCAAATGCGAAACCGACAAGGGTGAATTGTTCGACGAGCAGCGTCAAGTACACTTGCGTGATGCGTTCCCAAATAAAACCGGGCGGACCGAAACGCAGCCACACCGAAACATTGCTCGCCAAAATCATTTCGGTGAAATTCGACGCGTGATATTCCACCCCGACATCGCTCGAACCACGCAGCGGAATGTACAGATAAAGCAGCAATGGCAAAAACAACGCGGCAATAATTTTCAACATTTCGCGCGGCTGCAACAGAATACGCGCGCTGCTCCACAAGACAAACACAGCCAACGCGGGCGCAATCCAAATCATTGTGCGGTGGTGCGTCAGTGAAAATCCGAACGCGAGCGCGACGTACCAAAGCGGCACGCGTCCCATTCTCCAAAGAATTGCAAGCCACAATACGAGAACGATGAAAAAGGAATTGAGTGTATAGACATCGGGAATGACGGCTTGTGACCAAAAGACGCGCGACACGCCAAACAGCGCGGACGCGAAAAGAGAAACGAGAAAAGAGAGATAAAGCGTGCGAAAGGTGAAATACAAGAGTACGAGCGAGAGCGCCGCCAAGAACCCCGAAAAAACATTTGCGCGAAACGCAATTGTGCCGACAGGCATCAAGAGCGTCCAGAGTTTGGCGAGCAAAAAATAGAGCGGATAGCCGGTGTGACTGACGCCGAGCAAATAGATGTTGGTTTGAAATTCGCCGAAATCGCCGTCGAGGACGCCGGGCGCGGCAGTCCGCGCGTACAACGCGAACGACGCAAAAAACAAAACGAGCGCGGCAACCACGTCCCAATTGATTGGGAGCGCGCTCAAACCTTGTTCCGCGAGCGAGACGCGTTTCTGCGTCACGGACATCCTTCCAGCGGCGCGTTCAATTGCACGTCGCCCACTGTGACAAAATCCTCTTGTGCATTTTTCAAATTCACGCGCTGTTCCGGCTCACCGAATTTGTACGCGCCGACTATCACGTTGTAATTGCCCGCGCGCGCGCCGCGTTGAATCGGCACCGCAATCGTATCTTGCAGCCATTCGCCCGCTTTCCAGTACACCGTCGGATACGCGCCGCGTCCGGGAATCACATCTTGGCTGCCTGCCACATTGCCTTGCGCGTTCACCAAATGCGCGAACACGCGATACGAATCGCGAATGCGCGCGTCCGTTGTCCAAAACAAAGTGACGCCGAGTTTTTCGTTGCATGAAAGTGCGCGCGACGAAAGCGAAACGCCGCGCAGCGACATTCCATTTTCAAAATTCGCTTCGAGCGGCGCGCCGCGCTGCGCGAGCGCGGCGGGATTGAACGGCGCGGGACGCGCATACGCGGGAATCGTGTACGCGGTCAAGACAAACGCAGGCAGCGCGATAAAAAACGCGGTGGTGAAAACGGCGACAGCGCGTTGTGCGAGAGAAAATGTGAATGTACGAGAAAGGCGCGAAACAATGTGCCAAACAATTTCGCTCGAACCCAAAACATAAATCAACGCGATGGCAAATATCGCGGGAAACAAATAACGCCCTTGGTCCGTTCCGTTCGCGGTGCGAATGAGTTGCAATTGCGCGACGAAAATGAACGCGAGCCAGCCGAGCATCAGCCCCATTGGGACAAGACGATTCGTGCCGAGTTGATTTCGCAAACGTGAAACGTGAAACGTAAAGCCGAAAACCGAAATGAGAGAGGCAATAAAGAAAATGGCGAGCAATGATTGCGGAAAATCGCCGGGCGTGGGTCCGCCCCAGAACGTTTGCCAGAGCCACGGCAAATTGATTTGGAAGAGTTCGGCAAGTGTCAGCGGCGCATCACGCGGCGGCAGCGCGGACGCGGCGATGAGTTTGTACGCGAGCGGGTCGCCGTAGAGAATGTGATTGCGGATAAAGTACCAAGCGGTGATTCCGAGAATTGGAAGGGAGATGTAAAGCGTGAAGCGTGAAACGTCAAATGAGAAACGAGAAACGAGAAACGAGAAACGAGAAACGCTATGGCGCGGTTGTTGACGAAAGGCGAGATAGAGGACGACAACAAAAACAATCGGCAGCAAACCGAGCGCAGTCGTTTTGGTGAGAATCGCGAGCGCGACAAAAATTCCCAAGATGAAAAATGATTTCGCGTGCGCGTTCCATTGCCCGACGAGAATTTTCGCGATGACGAGAAACGCGAGCGCGCAGAACGCGACGAGCGGAATGTCATTCGAGACGAGCGCGCTGGAATAGATAAAAGAGGGATTGAGGACGGCAACAGCAGTCGCCGCGAGCGCGAGATAATTTTGCTTGGGAAAGAGCGTGAGGAAAAGGGCATAGATGGCGTACACGCTGACGAGTCCGAACAGAATCGTCACCCCGCGCGCGAGATGCACGGCGAGCGTGGCGCGCGTGTACGGAAAATTTTCCGCGTCCGAATGAAAATAATTGTTGCGCCCGCAGCACGTAATGTCGCCCGTCAGCGCGGCGGCAGGATTGCGCTGCAAGCGTCGTTCGTAATCGCGCGTGTCAATTGGCGCAATGACGAGCGCGGCGACGCCATAATAAAGCGGCGGCTGCCAACCTTGATGCCCCGCATCGCCCCCCCCCGCTTGAAACAATTGCACCGGCAGCGCGCGGTGGTCCGCGAGAAATTTGGTGTAGCGAAAATGGTCGTCTTCGTCGGGTCCTTCAAAAAGGGGGACGAGAATGGAGGTGGTTATTGCATAGAACGCAAACACGCTCAACAGCGCGATGAGGAACGGGTCAAAGCGGCGCAAAGGCAGATTGCTCACAAAAGATATACAGCGGAGAGTGGACAGGGCAATAGATTATAGCCGCGTCGGACAAATTCATAAATTTGCCCTACGGGAAACGAAAGCGATTCACAAGCGGCGTGATTTCGTTGCGGGCGGGGTCAAAGGCGGTCAAATTTTCTTGCGAACGCCGTTCGTACACGGAAACCTGAACGAACCCGGACGATGCGCGCGCGGGCAGCCAATACGTGTCGCGAAAAATTTCTCCCGCGCGCATCAACGATGTCGGGAGCGCGCCGTGTCCGTGATAACTGTTGCGCGCGCCGACGACGCGATAATTTTCGTCGAGCGCGGCAAGATTGATGGAATAATCCGTGTCCATCGGCGCAAGCACGCGCCAGTACAAATCCACTTGCAGCGCGCCGCGCGGGTCAACGGGATGCGGCGAAACTTGCGAACCGAGCAGCATCAATTTGTCGCTATAGCGAATATCCACGCGCGCGGGAATGGACGCGATATCGTTTTCATTCAACCTTTGCGGCGGCGCATACGCGGGCGCGAGCAACGTGAAAGGCACGAGCAGCGCGAACAAGCCAAGCAAAATTGGCGCCCCGCGCGCGATAAAAATTTTTGCGCGCGGCGGCGCGAGTTGAAGCCAGCCGACAGCGAGCAGCACGGCGAGCGCGGGCAGCGCGGGAAATAACAAACGTCCGTGCGGCGCTTGCGTTTGCGTCATCCAACGCGCGAGCGCAACGAAAATGAGGATGCTCCACGCGGCGAGGACGAATCGCGCGGCGTTGTCGCGCGATGCGCGCAGGAGATGCTTACGCGCGCGCCACACGCCAAGTCCCAACCCGATGATTCCGAGCGCGACGCCGATTCCAAACACAAGATACACCCATTCGGGCGCGCGAATGTTGCCCCAGCCGAGTCCGACAAAGAATGTTTCAAACACCTCGCCCCACTGCGCGCGCCACGCGTCAAACGTTAAAGGATTTTCGCGCGCGCCAAAAATTTCCACCATCCGCGCGGTGCCGGTGAGTTCGCCGTACAGCACAACGTTGCGCGCGTACCACCAACCGGCAACGCCGAGGGCGGCAAGCAGGAACAGGAATGCGAGGCGGAAAAATTCAACGACGACAGTGCAAGTAGGGAGACGGGGGAAATCGGGGGCATTGTTTTTCCAGACGATATACGCGAGAGTGAGCATCGCCAACGGCAGCATCGCGAGCCCGCTCACTTTGGCGAGCGCGCACAAGCCGCACACGATTCCGAGAACGATTGCATCGCGCGCTGTCGGCGGCACGCGCAACGCGCGCGCGAGCAAAAACAACGCGAACACACACATTGCCACAATCATGCTGTCATTGCTTACTGCGCTGCTGATGAAAAGAAATTGCGGCGTGAAGGCGATAATAGACGCGGCGACAATCTCACCGCCAACGTGACGCGTAAAATCTTGGAGAGGGGGGAGAATACGCGCGAGGGAATAGGTGAAATACACGGCGAGCGCGCCCATGCACAATGAGAGCAAACGCGCGAGATGCATCGCGAGCGCAGTATTGCGATAGGGAAAATTTTCTTGCGCGGTGTGAATGAAAAGATTTTTGTTGTCATTGACGACGCCGGGAACATCGTAGCCGTAATGCGGATTTTCCCAGACGTTCGCAGGATAATCGGACGTGTCAATCCAAAACGTGAGCGCGGCGGCGAGCGCATAGTACAAGGGCGGCTGACTGGCTTCTTGACGCGCGAGATGCGGCAGCGGCACCGTTTGTTCGGGAAGCCCTTTGCCTTGCGCGAGATGTTGGACGAATGCAAAATGCCATTGTTCGTCGGGGGCTTCGAACAAGGGCGTGGTGATTCCGTACAAGCCGCCGAGTACAAGAAAAGCGGTGAGGAGAAAAACGAGCGCGCGGGAAAGTGGCAGCATGGAAAAATTTACGCGGGCGCGTTGCAAAACTCGCGCACGATTTTTACAAACGAAAGCGGGTCTTCGAGTTGCGGCATGTGTCCCGCGTTTTTGATGATGGCGAGTTCGCTGTTTGGAATTTCGGCAGCGAGTTCGTTAGCGCGCGACAGATTCGCCAATTTATCGCGTTCGCCCCAAATGACGAGTGTTGGAACGCGCGAGGGTTCGAGCGGTGGAATGTCGCTCGACACCAATTGGCGCATCAACGCAATCAAGCCGTGCGACGCGTCTTGAGAGGCGGCGATGCTTTCGGGCGTGAGCGAGGCAGCGTTGGCAAATGCGCGTTTGATTCCATTTGGCGTAAATGCCGTGCGGCGTGCGAGTTCAAACATCGGCGATAAAATGGGTGAACGCAAAATGCCGCGCGCGAATTTTGGGACGCGCGGGATTTGTCCTCCGTTCACCAAAATCAAATGCGTGACGCGTTCGGGATGCGCGCTCGTATACAATCGCGCCAACGCTGCGCCGAACGAATTCCCAATGAATGCGGCTCGCGACATGCCGAGCAATTCTTGCACGCGCGCGAGCCATTCGACCAGTTCTGCAAACGACGCGTTGGGCAATTCCACCGTGCCGCCAAAACACGGCAAGTCGGGCGCGGCGATATTGTACGCGTCCGCGAGCGTTTCCCAAATGGTATGCCAGTGCCATTGCGCGTTGCCAAAGCCGCCGTGAATCAAAAATAGATTCGCGCGCGACTCGATAAATGGGCTGCGCCACACGCGCACTTGACGCGCGGCGATGCGAATGAGTTCGGGATGAATGTGCGCCATGCGATTTCAAAATGGCTTAAGATTTGCTTAAGGTTTTGGTAGTATGCTGTTGAGATGTGAACGTAAGCTGTAACGTATAACCGAGTGGTACGACTGTATTGTATCCGCAACGCGAGGAGTATGAAATGTTCAAGCGAGACCCAAACGCAAAGCATCCAAAATTTTTTGTCATGAATCGGCGGCAATTTCTAGTCAAGGCGGTGCCGACAGCAGCAAGCGCATTGCTGCTTGCCGCCTGTTCGTCGCCCGCGTCGCCTACCGCGCGCCCTACTGCAAATGTGACGGCGATGCCCACCCTGAGCGCATCGGAACTGCCTGCCGCGCTCGCGCATTCGGAACCGTTCAGCAACGTGGCGGCGGACGAAATCGGCGACAAACTCAACACGTTTGAACAAATCACCAATTACAACAACTATTATGAATTTTCGACGGACAAGGAAGCGGTGGCGCAACTGGCACAAAAATTCACGACGTCGCCGTGGCAGGTCGAGGTGAATGGTTTGGTGAACAAACCGCGCACGTTCGATATGCAAGAAATTTACAAGTTGTTTCAACAACAAGAGTACGTGTATCGTCTGCGCTGCGTGGAAGCGTGGTCAATGGTGATTCCGTGGGTCGGTTTCCATCTCGGCGATTTATTGAAAATGGTCGAACCGAAGCCCGAAGCCAAGTATGTGAAATTTGTGACGGTGATGCGGCGCGGCGAAATGCCCAACCAAAGTTTTCCGATTTTGCAGTGGCCCTACGTCGAAGGACTGCGGCTCGACGAAGCGATGAACAATCTCACGATTTTGGCGACGGGGATGTACGGCAAACCGTTGACGAATCAACAGGGCGCGCCGATTCGGCTGGTCGTGCCGTGGAAGTACGGTTTCAAGAGTATCAAAGCGATTGTGCAAATTGAACTGACGGACCAGCCGGTTGACAATACGTGGCGCAACGCGGCGGCGGGCGAGTACGGTTTTTATGCGAACGTGAATCCCGAAGTGGACCATCCGCGTTGGTCGCAAGCGACGGAGCGCCGCATCGGCGAATTTGGTCGGCGGCGTTCGTTGATGTTTAATGGGTACGAAGCGCAAGTGGCGAGTTTGTATGAGGGATTGGATTTACGCGCGAATTATTAGATCGCAGGTCAACCTCACCCCCAGTCCCTCTCCTCACGTGAGGAGAGGGGGGATTGGATTATTGTGAAGAGTGCTTTGAAAACAAAAACAACGGCAGAAAAAAATTGGCTGCGCGAGAATTGGCTGCGCGTGGTGGTGCATGTTGGCGTGTGGGGACCATTGCTGTGGCTGGCGTGGCGCTATTTCAATGACGACTTGGGCGTTGAACCTGTGGTGACGCTGAACAATGTGACGGGCAGAACGGCGATGATATTGTTGCTGTTGTCCTTGTCCGCGACGCCGCTGTACATCGTTTTCAATTTTCGTCAGGCAATCAAAGCGCGGCGCGCGTTGGGGCTGTATGCGTTCCTGTACGCGAGCTTGCATTTCATCAATTTTATCGCGCTCGATTACGGATTCGATTTGCAATTTATTTTGGAAGACGGAATTCTGAAAAAGCCGTACATTTTTGTCGGACTGACCGCGTTGATTTTGCTCGTGTCGTTGGCAGTAACTTCGACCAAAGGTTGGATGAAGCGGCTCAAGAAAAATTGGACGCGACTGCATTGGCTCATTTATCCGATAGGGATCCTCATCATTATTCACTTTTTCTGGCAAGCGAAAGCGGCAGAAAAATTTGAGCCGTTGATTTATGGAACGGTGTTGAGTGTGCTGCTGCTCGTGCGCGTGCCGCCGATACGCAAGCAAATTATCGAATGGCGAATGCGCGTGACAGGCGGAAAACCAATCGCGCAAGATAAAGTGCGCGTGGCACCGCAAGTCCAAAAAGAAATCGGGTAGATAAAAAAAGGGGAGCGACTCATCGCTCCATTTTTTTTGGTCACACTACATCTTGCGGAAAGCCAAAAATCCCCGGCGCGCCGCCCGTGTGCCAAAACAAAATGGTTGAACCTTGCTTGAAAACTTGGCGCTCTACCAAATCCAACAGTCCCGCCATCGCTTTGCCCGTATAAACAGGGTCGAGAAAAATTCCTTCGATTCGCGCGACGCGGTGAATCGCCGCGCGTGCTGCGGGCGTACTTTTCGCGTATGCTTCGCCAATGTATGCGTCGTGAATGATAATGTCGTTTTCGTCGAGAACGATGTCGCGTTCGAGAAACTGCGCGGTGTCTTGGACAAGCCGCGCGACGCGTTCCAAACATTCCGCACGCGGACGGCTCACTGTAACGCCATGTACGGGAACGTTCGCGCCAAACATTTTCATCCCCGCCAAAACGCCCGCGTGGGTGCCGCACGAACCTGTGGTGATTACAACCGCGTCGAGTGAAATGTTTTGCGCGTTCAATTGTGGCAACATTTGTTGCAGCAATTCTTGAACGGCGAGAATGTACGAAATGACGCCCAGTTTGGTCGAGCCGCCGACGGGAATGAGATACGGATTGCGTCCCTGCGCGCGTAAATCGTCGCACGCGCGTTGAATCACCAACTCGGTTTCGTGTTTGTCCGCCTGTGCGTAAATGAGCTGCGCGCCGAGAATTTCGTCGAGCAAGAGATTGCCATTCACTTCGCCTGAAGGCGAAGCAAAGAAAACGCCCACCGCGTCCATGCCCGCTTTGCGCGCGGCGGCGGCTGTCGTGCGAACGTGGTTCGATTGTACCCCCCCCCCTGTCACCAACACATCACAATTTTTTTCCAGCGCATCCGCGACCAGAAATTCCAACTTGCGTACTTTGTTCCCGCCCAGCGCGAATCCCGTCAGGTCATCGCGTTTCATCATCACGCGCACGCCGAGTTCTTGCGAGAGGCGCGGCAGTTCGTCGAGCAGTGTGGGAAGGGTGGCGAGGGGAAAGCGGGGGAGTGCGGAAATGTCCATTTGGAATTGTGGATTGCGAATTGCGAAATGTAAATTCGCAATTCCAAATTCGCAATTTTCTACTGGTTCTCGCGCGCGTATTGGAACAGGGCGCGGTCGAGCGTTCGCATGTCTAACTTGGCTTGTTTGGCGAGTTTGCGTGTGACTTGACGTACTGCCACCAAAATTCGAAATCAAATTTTTTTGGCGGCGTGGCTTGTAATGACCACAACGAATTTTGGTCGAGAATCGGGTACGGGTCGGGCGCGCAGAAATGGAGTAGTACAGATGCCGTCGCGAGCGAGACGCCGTTCAGCAGGGTGAGAATTTCGACGCGCGCGCGTTCGTGTTTGGTGGAAAAGGAAATGCGCGTGATTTCGCGGATGAAATCATCAGCGTTGGAACGATACAATTTGCGCGGGCGCGAACTGTTCCATTCGCACAACGTGACGAAATCTTGTTTGTTGAGAAACCCTCGTTTTTTGACGCGCGGGACGATTTCTTGAAAAAAGCGTGTGGCGTATTCATCCGAACCAAAACGCGCTGCCCAAAATTCGATGGCGCGGGGGTCAAAGCGGAGAGAGAACATGGCAGATGGCAGATATCAGTTACCGGATTTCAGACTTTTGATTTCAGATTGAGATCGCGCGCAATCAGTGGCTCAACGCGCTGCAACAGACCCAACCGTTTCCTGAACAGAAACGCGAGATTCGCAAACCCATCGCGCCAGATGTTGAGTTTGCTTTCGCCGTGACGTTCTTTGTAATAAATCACCAATTCTTTGCAGCGTACGTTCGGCAACGTGAATGCTTCGAGCTTGATTTCTTCCGAGAATGCCATTGTGTCGCTCGTGAGATTCATGCGCGTCAAGAGTTCGCGTTTGAAAACCCACATGCCCGACTGCGAATCGTGAATGCGAATACCATAGAGGAGAAAAAGAAACACATTCAACACATCATTGCCGAACACGCGCAAAAAACTGCTCGGACGGTCTTTGTGTCCCGTGCGGTCACACGAAATAAAATCAATGTTCTCGTCGTCCATCACATCGAGCAGCACGGGAATAAAATTGCGCGGATACGTACCGTCGCCATCCATTGTCACAATGACATCCCCCGTGGCGGCGGCGAGTCCCGTTTTGTACGCGCGTCCGTAACCGCGTCGCGTCTCGGGAATCACCGTCCAGCCCAAGGAACGCGCGACGGCGGCGGTATTGTCGGTAGAATTGTTGTCAACGACGATAACTTGGTCAACGATGGCGGGAAGGTCACGGGCGATTTGGGGCAGTCCTTTTTCTTCGTTGAGGCAGGGCATGACGAGCGAGATTGTTTTGGCGCGATACATTGCGGGGATTGTAAATCAGATTACAACAAATAAAAAATTCCGAATCATTTTTTGCAAAAAATGATTCGGAATTTTTTATGGCAATACCCCTTTCAATTCCGCTTCCATTGCTTCACGCGAGGTTCTGCCAAACCTGCGCCACAATTCTTTGCCCTCGCCGTCGAGCAAGATGAAAAGCGGCTGGGCTTGAAATTTGAATTGGCGCATCGCGTCGGCGTTCGCGGAATCGTCAATGTCGAGATAGACGAAATCTATGCAGTTTCCGTACTCGGCTTCTAACCCATGCACGATGGGTCTCATGCTCACGCAGGTCGCTCACCACACTGCCCAGAATTCGAGCAGTTTCGGTTTTGTGGACGCGGTGAGTTTCGCGGCGGCATCGGAACGGAATGCGTTGGACGGCGCATGATTCTCTGTCGCGCAAGCTGTCGCGTTCGCGTTGGTTTGCGCTTGCCCCGCGTTCATCAAAGGGGGCGCGTTCGTTGGCGGCAGCGGAGTGGGTGCAAGTGTTGGCGCGTTCGTTGGCGGCAGCGGAGTGGGTGCAAGTGTTGGCGCGTTCGTTGGCGGCAGCGGAGTGGGTGCGGGTGTTGGCGCGTTCGATGCGCCGCACGCGGCGAGAAAGAGACCGAGCGCGCAAGTGAGAACAATAAAAAGGGTACGGTTCATGGTACTCGAGCAGATTCCGATTTGATTGAGGGGCAAGACCTTTTGCGTTTCCGGAAACCGCAAGGTCTCATAGCCCAGACCAAATAGGAATTTGACGCGGAGAAACAAAAAAGGGTGACGCGGACATCACCCTTGCATTGAACACTCAATTTGTTACAAAAATGTTACGAGCGCCGTTTAAGCGGGAATTCGCTCCAACTCTTCGTAAGCCACAATGGATACCTCTGTTCGCAAGTCTTTGAGGCGATGCAGCAACGCCGTAATGCGGTCGGTAACAGAGCCACTTGTATACGATTCCTGACAGTTGGCGCAAACATGCGCGGGCACATGCTTGACCACAATGACTGTATTTGGAAAGATGTACGGAATCGTGGCAATGTCCTCGCGCAATCGTCCACCACATGACGGACAACGCGCATTACTTTCTTGTTTGCCAATCATTTTCCCACTCCTCGTCGGATGGACGATAGACTGTAACAACAAACAATTTGTTCGCAGCTGCGCCAATTGCAATGACCGCGTGCAGTGGTTCGTGGTTCGGTAATGCGCCAAGCACAAGACAATCGGGCAATGGACGATGCATGGTTGGATAGTCCTCGATTATCACGCTCGTTATCAAAGCGACTTCAACTACCTTGCGCTCCTATTCTTCATTTACAAGCTCCACTGTTGCATGACGTGACCACAGGACACGCGCGCCCTCCGAATCCTCTTGGTTCAGGGTTGCGATGCTTTGAATCAGTGTCTGCTTGGTCGCGCGATCCATTCAATCTGTCGTTACAATTCCACGCGATAACTTTCCACCGGACGCGGCGCGCTCTTCATAATTTCGGGCGAGAGATTGTGACGAAGCTGCGCCCATTTCAAACTTGCCCATTCTTTCATGATGACGGGATACATCAGCGGATTAAACAAAATGTTGATGGTCAAGAAACATTCGTAGGTGCAATAGCATTTTGTTTTGCTAATCCACTCGCGCACTTCGTCGGCTTTTTGCGACTGCCAGATTTTTTTGAAATCGTAATCGTAATCACGGACGTTGCCGAGAATTTTTTCGTCGAGCAGTTCACACGCGAGCACCGAACCGTCCGCATACATCGCGCCGCCGAGCGAACCCGCGTAACACGGAATCACGTAACGGCGTTCTTTGGTCATTTTCGTAATCAGTTTCGGACGAATGATGCGCTTCGCGTTGATGAAATCGCCGAACGGCAATTTGTAATAACCCGTGAGTTCGCGCGAACGATTGTCGTGTTCGAGGCGTTGGTGGAAATTGTAATAATTGTCCACATCGAACTCGTTCGCCTTTGGGTCAATCGGCGGGGTGTATTTTGCGCCGGGGTCTTTGGGACCGCCGCGTAACAACAATGTAAATACAGTGTTGACGCCGACGTATGTTTGCAAGTAGTCGTAAATTTCGTCCAACTTTTCGTGATTGTACGCGCTTACGGCGATTTGGATGCACGTCGAAAAATTCGGATAGTATTTTTCGAGGACGCGCAGTTCGCGGTACGTGCGAATCGCGCGGTCGAACAATCCTTTGAACCCGCGAAATTTATCGTGGTCGTCTTCCGCGCCGTCAATCGAAATGTCAATGTGCAAATCGAGGTCGGGGCAGTCGTCCAAAATTTCGCGCGCGCCGTCCACCACGCGGCTGGTGAGCGAACCATTCGACGGAATGCCCACGTTCAGCGCTTTCGCGTTCTTGTGAAACATTTTCACAATTTCGGGAAGGTCTTTGCGAAGGAATGGCTCGCCGCCCGTTGGTGTGAAAAAAATCATCGGGTCCATCGACGCGCTGACTTTTTCGATTTCATCAATCGTCAATTCGCCGGTGTGTCGTTCGTGCGAACCGAGCAGACAATGCCCGCAGCGCGCGTTGCAATTTTTCGTGATGAACAAAACGAAATACAACGGCGACGCGCCTTTTTTCGACACGATGCGTTTGGCGAACGGTAAATAGTTGAGTTTGCTCACGGCGTACTCCTATCTCAATGGCGGAATCTTGTACATGGGTTGATGATGAATCGCACGCGTCCACAACTCTTCAAGTTCGCGACGATGCTCGGATGCCCATTCAATCACCATTCCAAGTGGACGTGAAGGTAAATTTCCTTCAATGACGGTCAATGTATGAATTGCAATTAACGCTTCGTATTCTCCGTACTCGGCATGAAAATGTGGCGGCGGATGCTCTTCACAAAAAATTTTGATGACAATACCAAAAAAGCGGCTAACTTCAGGCATGTTCCATCGCTTCGCGCAATTTCGGAAAAATATCCGATGGTTGTTTGCCGGTGAGTTTGAGATACAACGCGATGCTGTCCAAATCAACTTGGTCATTCCATACGATTTCGCCACTTGAACCAATCAGGGCTTTTTCAAATTCGGCGTAATCATTCCACAATTCAAATACACCATTGCCAACAAGGTGCGACAAATCAACCACGCCTTCGACTCCATCTGAAAATTTGAGCCACAAACGATAGTTATCGAGTGGTTTTAGATTTGTTGGTTTCAGCATTATTCACCTCATCTTTCTAGCTCACCACGACTTTATCCTCACTCCGCGACGCCAACGCTTGCTTGAACGCTTCGACGCTCACGTAAAAGGTGTTGGCTAAACTGTCCAAGTGGTCGTTGTTGTTGACGACGCCCTTGCCGCGAAGGATGCCGCGCTGGTCGAGCGCGTATCCGTACGGCACGCCCGTCACCTCAAACGCGGCGCGCGTTTCGGGCGAAACGACGATGGGCAAATTTTCCAAGTGATGTTGGTGTAAAAATTCTTGCAACGTGTCCGGCTCGGTTGCGCCGAAAACGACAATGACGCGTTCGGGCGCGTCGGCGGCAAAATCCGCGAGCGCTTGGGCGACGATGACGCAAAAGGGACAATGCGTGGACAGAAACAAAAGCAATGTGTTGCGTTCCGCGTCGAATTGTAGACTCAGCGTTTCCCCGCGCGTCGTCGTCAATTCCGCGATGGGCGTGCGCGTTCCCAATTCGGGACCGGCGGCGCTGAAACGGAAACCGGGTCCAAAATCACGCGGCGCGGTTTCGGCAGCATGTTCGGGTTCGGGAGTTTCTTGAGTCGCCTCTTGCGCGGGAACATGTTCTTCAAAATCGCCAAACAATGGCACGCCCGCTTTTTGCACGATGCGCGCGATTTTCAGCAATTGCACGGGATTGAGGAACGTCACCAATTGCGCGCGCATTGCCATTCCCGTGTACGCGCGCACCTGTTCACCTTTGATGGACAACAGCGTCGGCTCGAATTTGTAGTTGGGACGCGCGCGCTTGAGCAGTTCCAACGCGTCGCGGTCGTACAAACTTTTGGTGACCAGCTTGTTGCCGCTCGCGCGTTCGACATCACCCGCCAAATCGGAACAGAGCGAACAACTCGCGTCAAACAAGAGATAATGAAGGGTCTTGATTGCCATGAAGGTGCGCTTTATTGTAATCAAAACATTGGGCTTGTCGAATGTCCGGTAAAGTGAGTTGTAAGAAAACTATAAACGTCAATAGCGCACGCCGCGCGCGAAATCGAGAAACGCGCGCAACATGCCGAGTCCGACAACGAAAACGTCGAGCGGTAAAAAGAGCGCGGCTTGGACCGCAAAAAGACATCCCCGCTTGCGCGCGAGAAATGTGAGCAGGGACGCGTTCAAAAAATTAAAGAACAAAATTCCTGCGAGCGCGACGAGAAAAAATTGCGGCGCGAAAAATCCGAGCAAAAAAAACAAGAACGTCAGATAAATCGTCGGCACGGCGAGTTGATAGAAAAACGGAACGCTGGTGAAAAAGGCACTGCCGCGTTGGTTCGCCAAGCGAACCGAGCGCAAGCGCATCAACGTCAACGCGTACGCGCGTTTGAAATCTTCTTGTAAAACACTTTGCCACAAATACGCTTTCAAGTGCATCACGCGCAAATTCGGTGCGAGCACAATGTTCGCGCCATTGCCCCACGCGCGCTGCCCGAATTCCGTATCTTCGGCAATGCTCGCGCCGCGATAGTTTTCGTCAAAGCCGCCGAGTTCCAAAAATTTTGCGCGCTTCATCGCGGCGATGCTCGTATAAAAAAGCCCGATGCGCGGCGCGTTCGCAAAACGCGCGTAGGTGAAATTCATCCACAAATTTTTGTACTGGCTCGCCCAATTCGTGTGCGGAATGTTTTCGTCGAGCAGACCGACAACGCCGTCACAGCGACGCGTCTCGAACACGTTTTGCAGGGTTGCCACAACATCGCGCGGGGGAACAATATCCGCGTCGATAAACAACACTACATCGCCTTGTGCGATTTCCGCGCCGCGATTTTTTGCCGCCGCGGCGCCGCGATTTTTTTCGAGGGCAAGAACGCGGACGTCATACGATTTCGCAAGGCGCGCCGTTTCATCCGTTGAACCATCGTCCACGACAATCACTTCCAGCGGCGCGGGCTGGGTGTGAACAAGCGCGTCGAGCGTTTGGGGCAGAGTGCGCGCGGCGTTGTGCGCGGGAATGATGACCGACGTGTTCATGGCGAAATCGAAAACGGGGTTGAAAAAAATTCGCTGGTGGTTTCGCCGCGCGGGTTGACAAATTCGAGCGGCGTATTCGTGCGTTCGTCCAGCGCGCGGATGCTCACGCGATAGTTTCCCGGCGGCGCGTCGTGCGGAATCGGCAGCGCGTAACTGTCGGCGACGAGTTCGTTCCGTCGCCACAAGCGCACGGGATATGTGAACAAAACAGGTTGGCGTACAAGTTCCGCATGTACCGTTCCTTGCTCGTCAAGCAAACGCACTTGCATCAAAACAGGCGCGCGTTCGTCCGCGCGGCGCCGCCAAAAAAATGTCGCGATGATTTCACCGCCGCGTTGTGGCGCTGGCGGCGCGGTTTCGACCTCGAGCAGTTCGAGTGCCGCGTTGGTTTGCGGTGTCGAGTCCACACGCACGCGTTGTGTACGCAAAGGTTCGGTCGCGCCGTCGAGGAAACAACGCAGTTCGTATTCGCCCGCGTTGGGCGGCGCTGTGACCCGGACGGGCACGCCTTCCACTCGTTCGCGCAGCACGTACGGCAGGCGAATGCGCTGCGTATGCACAATACGCGAATCATTTTGCGCGCGCCATTCCAGTTTGATTTCGTGCGTTTGCAAATCGTCGTTCACAATCGGATACCGCCGCGTGTGTTGGATGGTGAGGTACGCAAGGTATTGCGCGTTCGGCAGCGCGTACGCGGGCGCGAGACAACCCAATTGTAACGGATGTTCCGGCGCAGCGGCATTGATAAAATACGCGCGCTGGGTTGCATCCTCGTACGCGATTTCTAACGACGGCAGCTGCGCGAACGCGTTTTCGTAAAATTCCGCGTCGTCCGCGTCGCGATGCAAAATCACATAGCGCACATCAAATTCGCGCAATAAATTTGGCACGCGCGGCGATGGCGTTTCGAGCGCGGTGTTGAGCGTGTGCAGAAAATCAATTTGTGTCGGCGGCACAAAACTCGCGTAACCAAGCGGCATGGCGCGCTGATGCACAATGCTGAAATACATTGCGCGCGTAATCGGTTCGATGTCGCCGACGCGCACCGGCACTTCAAGCACGTTTCCGGCGGGCTGTGTTTTGAGCCATTGATAGACCGGCGGAATTTGCGCGTTGGTTTCGATGGCAATCGTACGAATGGGAATCGTGAGCGATTCGACGCCAAGAATGGCGAACGCGAGCGCTGTGAGCGCCAAGCGCACAGTTCCGCGAAAATTATTAGTGAGCAAGGCGAAACCGTTCGCCGCGAGCAGTGCGAGTCCCAACATGCCGACGACGAAAAAGCGCGCGGGCGCGCGCGTGCCTTGAAAGCCCGGCACAAATTCGTACAGAAATTGATACAGCGGCGACGGAAATTCCAACGAGGGCGCGAGTTGAAACGTGGGACCGAATGCGATGAGGGCGAAAAAAAGGATGGCGACGAGCCAGAACGCGCGGTCAGGGAAATTTTTTCGCAAACCGAATGCGGCTAGCAATAGAATCAGCGCGCCGGGGAATAACGCTTCGCCAACCGCTTTCGGCAAGACGTTTCGATACAGCCAATTGAAGGGTGCCACGCTCACAAAGGACAAGGGACGCGCGGAAAAGCGTTCTGCCTCGGTCAGCGTGCGCGCAAATTGCAGTTCCGCGCTCACTTGAAAGTACGGGATGGCTACCACAGCAATGACGGCGAGCGCGAACGCAAAACAAAACGCAAACGTCACCCAACGCGCCCGTTCCCATTTGCCGCGCTGCGCGAAAAACGCGTATACAACGTACAGCGCGACGATGAGCATTGTCATCAACGCCGCGTACCACGACGACAAGGCTTGGAGAACAAGTGTCACCGCGAACAGAATGGGAAACACGATGCGATTCTGCCGGAGCGCGCGCCGCAGCGCGAACAGCACCAGCGGAAGCCATTGCAGTGTAACGAGATTGATGTGGCTGAGGTGATTGAATTTGTACGCCCAGAACGCGAACGCCAAGCCCGCGAGGAGTGCGCCTGCCCGCTGCTTTGTAACGTCAAAGGCGAGCAGATACGTGCTGAACGCCGACAGGACAAATGCGGCGAGGAAAACAAAATTGTAGGCGAGAATGGAATTGTCTGTGGCGAACAAGACCGGCAGCGCCACCAGCGCACTCGCAACTTGACTTTCGGAAAATGCCAACGCGTTCGGGTACGGATAAAAAATATTGGCGTGATACAGAGTGAGCGGGTCGGCAATTAACGCACGCGCGACGGATGCCAGCACCCACGTATTTTCCAACGGGTCGCCCCGGTCGGGGACGTAATTCGTAAATTGAACCGAGAGCGGAAACAACAGGGCTGCCGTGCTGATGACAAACAACACGAACACGGCGAGAGCGGCGGGTACGCGCGGCAAGGGCTTCATTGGCGAATCAAGTTTTCAACACGTTCCGGATGTTGGCGCGCGCGCACCATTCTGCCAAGCCATTGACCAAAGTGCGTGAGACCGACGCCTGCGGACAAACAGAGCGGGGTGATGAGCGTGAGCGCATATTGTTCCCATTTCGTATTCCACAGCAACAAAAAAATCAGCGCGACGACGAACCACGCCAGGTAGACGCGACTCTTTTGCCACAACGCAGGCAGACCCAGAATGCCTGCGAAAAAAATCAGCGTATCGAATGCAAAATAAGGCATGCCCGCGTCCCATTCCGCGAGCCGCGTCAAATAGACAAGATGCCAATAAAACGGGCGCGCATACGAACTGACCAACTCGCTGTCGCTGACGTTGCGATGAAAGGTCAACGTGGCTAAAAAATTACCGACGGGATTCGTCCACAAAATCGGATTGGCGCCGAGAAACGCAAGCAGCGCCAACGCGCCGTACAAAAAAATATAGATTGGCGCGCGGCGGTAACGCGACAACAAAAAGGGCACCAGCGCCAAGCCGCCCACCGCGTAAATATATTTTGACGCGGCGGTCAACCCCAAACACATCGCGGAAAGCATCAACCAACGCGTTCCATGCGTGCGCGCGCGTTCAAATGAAATCATCGCCAGCGTGAGCATGAGCGCAGGCAAAGATTCCAAATAGGCTTGGCTCGCATAATGAATTTGAATCGAGTGCACCGCGAACGTTGCCGCGGCGATGGGATTGACGAACGCGAGAAGCGCAGTCAACAACGCGGCGGCGCCGACCGAAATCAGGCGCGCACTCAACAATTCCGAAACCATGCCAAACGCATTGCCGAAAAATATGCCGACGCCGAACAACAATTTTGTAAAAATCGGATGTTCAAAATTTTCGCGCAAGGTGAGAATTTCAAACCAGTACCCCGCGCCCAACAGTTCCGCATAACGCGCGCTCACCGGCACATAAATTTGCTCGTCGCCGCTCAGGGGCAACCGGACGGCGAGTGCGAGTCGCAAGCTCCACGCCAACAACACAACGCCCAGAATCAAGCCCCGACGCATCAATGAGAATCGCTTCTCTGCGTGCGCGGCAAGAATCCCCAGCAGCGCAATCAAAACCATTCCAATAACCGGAGCGAGATACGCCACAGCGGCAATGCGTGTGAGCGCAACGACGAACGCAAAAAAAAGCGTAACCGCGAGCGCGAGCGCGATTCCCACACGCGGCGCGGCGAGTACACGTGCGCCGGCGTACGCAAACGCGACGAGCAAACTCACTATCGCGATAAATTCCCACGCGGGCGTCGTCCATTGTGACCCCCACGCCCCGCCGGAATTGACCCGCGGCACAAGCGTGAGCGACTCGACCGCCGCGCCAATTTCTGCTGAACTCGGATTGTTCGCGTCGTACTCGTGCGGCACAAACGTTTCCGTCGCGAGAGTAAGCGACAGGTGATTGGGATTCAAGCGCGCGGTCTCGGTAATGACCGTGCGCGTATTTTTCCAATCGGCGTTTGTAAGCGTTCGCAGTGGGGCATTATTCAACGCGAGCGTTACCTCCCGCGCGCCTTCCGGGGACCATGCGTTGAGATGCAACCACAGTTCGAGTGGCGCGGTTTGTCCGAGTGCAGGCAGATGGATGGTGGACTTGGCGGTCGTATAGCGAAAGCGCGGGGTGTTGTGAATCGCGGGCGCACCAAAATTTTCCAGATAGCGGTTTTGATACAACCAGTCATCGCCGCTGACGCGCAATGTCATCGGCAAACGCGTTTGATACGCAAGCGCCAGGACCAGAATATTCAGCACACACAATCCCAGCAGCGTCCAAAAAGGCGAATTCAAAATGCGACGTGTCATTTCATCAATCAAGACTGACTTGCCAAACGTGTGCAGGACTATAAATGAAGACGCGGTGAAAACCAAAACCTCGCGCGTGTTACGTGAAAAAACAAAAACGCCATGCCGATGAAATGGCACAGCGTTTTGTGAGAGCCACCTCAGAGACTTGAACTCTGGACCCATGCTTTACGAAAGCATTGCTCTACCGACTGAGCTAAGGTGGCAGCACGTCAATTATATTAAACTTTTCCAAATTTCAAAACGCGCCGCGATTTACATTTTGCGCCCTTCAAACTTGCGCCGATATGTTCGCCCGTTGCCGCGATTCAAATTCATGTACGTTTCTGTGAGGGCATGGCAGTTCGGACATAATAACCCAAGTTTTCCCCGCGATTGTTCCGCCAATCTCCATCAATATGGTTCAATGCCGGAGGGACGCGCCCGGTTTTGAGATTGCGTTCATTCCAACCACACCGTTTGGTACCACTCGAGTGTGGTGCCGCAATGCAAGCAGTTCGGCGAAAGATTTCTGGATTTCGGCATACACATTCAAAATCCCAACCGCACTTTTTGCAGCGCGACGAGAATCATGCACCCGAAAATGAAAACGTTCATGAAAAACAGGACGGAAACTACGAACCAATGTCGCCATGTCATAACAACCTCCGTAAAGGGGGTAAGGTGACGAGTGACGCGGCTTGCTCGTCGCTGTCGCGCGTCACTTGATAATCGTCACATCGCCTGCCAACAATTTTACACGCGTATCGTCTTGCTTCAGAATCAACGCGCCATCGGCGTCCACATCCTCCGCGATACCTTGCAAAATTTCGCCGCGTTCCAACACGCGAATCGGCTGCCCCAACATTGCCAAACGCGCGCGATATTCTTCCACAAGCGACTCGCCGTTACAAATGCGCGCGTACAACGCATCCGATTCGTGCAACAACGCCCTTTCCAAACGCGACAGTTCAACGGCATATCCCAACACATCTTGCAATGTTGTGGCGAACGGCGCGAGTTCGGGATACGCGCGCATTGTATAATTGACGTTCAATCCGATGCCCAAAATCACATACGCCAAGGTTTCACCGACGATGCTCGATTCCGTCAAAATGCCGCAGACCTTTTTGCCGTCAAGCAAAACATCATTGGGCCACTTGAGCGTCGGCTGCAAATGCAATTCGCGTTCGAGCGTGCGCGCGACGGCGAGAGCAGCCATTTGTATCAAACGCGATGCGTGTTGCGGCGCAAGCGGCGGACGGAGCAAAATCGAGCATTGCAGTGACGTTCCGCGCGGGACAATCCATCGCCGTCCCATGCGCCCGCGTCCCGCGAGTTGTTCTTGCGCGGCAATGACCAATCCCTCCGCTTCGCCTTGTTCCGCCGCGTCGCGTACAAGGTCATTCGTGGATTGCACTTGGTCAAAGCGTAAAATCTTGCGTCCGAAAATTTGTTCGGGCATTGCCGAAATTATACAACAATGAAGCAAATTATTTTTGATTCCATCGAAGCGATGCTCGAACCTGAGGCGTTGAGTGAATTGCTTGATGCGCGCGCACATTCCGTCAAACGTGAAACGTTAAACGTGGCGCATCTTTCGGGAAACGAGTTGCAAGAGATTTTGATTGAGACAGATGCAGGGCAAACGCGTTTGGTCTTGAAAGAATTTCAGCCCGCGCGCGATTGGGTAATGCGTCTGACGCACGATACGTTGACGCGCGAAGCGATGTTGTTCGCGCATGGAATCTACGCGCGAATGCCGCAAGAAATTTTTGTGCCGGTGATGGCGATTGCGCGCACGTCGCCGCCCTCACCCCCAACCCCTCTCTCACAGGGAGAGGGGAGAGAGGTATGGGCGACGTTGATGCGCGATGTTTCGGCAGACCTGTTGCCGACAAACGAACCGCTGTCTCAACACGACGCGCAATTGCTCCTCGAACATCTCGCCGCGCTGCACGCGCAATTTACAAACGACGCGACAATCCAGAATTCCGCGCTCGGTTTGTCGTCGCTGTACGATTTCTTGACGATTCTTTCGCCGGCTCGCGTACAAGATGAAATTGACGCGGGGCGCGCGCATCCTATTCTGGAAATGGCGGCGCGCGGCTGGCAAGAATTTTTTGCGAGTGCGCCGAACGCGGTGCAAAAAACCGTTCGCGCGCTCCAAGAAAATCCTGTGACGTTGATGAACGAATTGGAGCGAATGCCGCAAACTCTCATTCACGGCGATTTCAAATTGGGCAATCTCGGCATTGCGCGCAGTTCCCCCTCACCCCCAACCCCTCTCCCCCAAAGCGGGAGAGGGGCGCAGACGATTCTTTTGGATTGGCAAGACGCGACGCGGGGCGCGGGCGTTTTGGATTTGGGATATTTTCTCGCGCTGAACGCGCGCTGGCTGCCGTTTTCGAAAGAGGACGCGATAGAGATGTATCAAAGTGCATTGAACACGCGCGGTTCTTTTGTTTCGACGCGCGAAATTGAAATCGGCTTGCTCGCGGGCGGCGCGCTGCGCTTGTTGTGGTTGATGGTGATGAACACACAAAATGAGTTGGAATGGTGGTATGATTTGGTGCGGCGCATCCGAATTTGAATTGACGGCTGCTGCCACGTCGGTGATTTAGGAAATGTGAAAGTGATAAGAAAGTAGTAGGTAGCAGGTAGTAAGGATGAATACCTGCTACTTGCTACTTGATACCTGATACCTACAACATGAAACCAAAAGTATTCGTCTCTCGCCTCATCCCCGATGAAGGACTGAATCTCGTGCTCGACGCGTGTGATGCGGAAGTGTGGCAAGATGAATTGCCGCCGCCGCGCGAAATTTTGTTGGAAAAAATTCGCGACAAAGTTGGATTGTTATCGCTCCTCACCGACAAGATTGATGCGGAATTGATGGACATGAATCCACAATTGCGCGTGGTTTCCAATTACGCCGTCGGATTCGACAACGTTGATATCCCTGCCGCGACGGCGCGCGGCTTGCCGATTGGCAATACACCGGGCGTGTTGACGGACACGACGGCTGATTTTGCGTTCACGTTGTTGATGAGCGCGGCGCGGCGCGTCGTCGAAGGCGCGGACTATGTGCGCGCGGGCAAATGGAAAACGTGGGGACCAAAATTGTTGATGGGTGTGGACGTGCACGGCGCAACGTTGGGACTCGTCGGCTTTGGACGCATTGGACAGGCGATGGCAAAACGCGCGAGCGGTTTCGATATGCGCGTGCTGTATTATGACCAATATCGCCGCGCAGATTTGGAACAATCCATGGGCGTCATGTACGCGGACATGGACACGCTGCTGCGCGAATCGGATTTCATTTCCATTCACACCGATTTGAACGCGACCACGCGTCACATGTTTAACGCCGACGCGTTTTCAAAAATGAAAGCGTCGGCGATTCTTGTCAACACCGCGCGCGGTCCCGTCATTGACCATGCCGCGTTGTACGACGCGTTGTCGTCGGGAAAAATTCGCGTGGCAGCGTTGGACGTCACGGAACCCGAACCGATTCCCATGGACAGCCCGCTTCGCACCTTGCCGAACTGTCTCGTCGTTCCGCATATTGCGAGCGCGACGATTGCGACACGCGGCAAGATGGCAGAAATGGCGGCGAAAAATTTGATTGCAGGTGTGAATGGGGAACGCTTGCCGACGCCAGTGAATCCGGAAGTGTATGACAAAGAAATGAGAAAGTAACGAGCAATGAGCATTGTGTTTAGACTCAACGCTCATTCCTCAACGCTCAATGCTGATGTCATTAAAGTCAAAAATTCTTCAAGAAAGTTTTCCGCAAGGCAAGGGATTCACCATCATTCAAGCGCCGTGGCGGCACACGTATTTTGATTTGCCGAAAGATGAGAGCTGTTTCATTTGTCGCGCGATTGAGGACACACCGCGTCGCGACGCGAAAAATTTGATTCTCGCGCGCGGCGAGCGCGCGGTCATCATGTTAAATCGTTATCCGTACACGATGGGCGCGCTCATGGTTGCGCCTTTCGCGCATGTGGGCGATTTCCGCGCGATTGACGACGTGGCACTTGGGGAAATGAATCAATTGGTCAAACGCGCGATGGATATTCTCGACGCGGCAGTTCAACCGAAAGCGTACAACATTGGCATCAATCAAGGTGCTGACGCAGGCGCGGGATTAAAAGACCATTTGCACATTCACGTCGTCCCGCGCTGGCGGGCGGACACAAATTTTATGACGACGATTGGCGACGCGCGTGTTCTCGCCCAAGATGTGGACGGAATGTATAAGCGATTGAAAAGAGCGATGAAAAAAGCCGCGTGAAAGATACACGGATACAGGTAGACAGGGAACCAGGAATACTGCAGTCCCTGTCTATTTTTGTACCTGCTACTTTTCTTCATTTTTGTTATAATACACGGGAGGTTAGTGAAATGAAATACAAAGACACGTTTATTCTTTCCGGCGTTCGACTCCCCACCGGAAAATTTCAAGGTTCCCTTCAAGATCTTCCTGCAACCGAACTTGGCGCCCACGCGATTCGCGCGGCAATGGAACGCGCACAGGTTGACCCCGCCCAAATTGACGAAGTGCTGATGGGTAATGTTGTGAGCGCGGGCTTGGGACAAGCGCCCGCGCGTCAAGCCGCCCTCGGCGCGGGTTTGCCAAAATCAATCAACGCAACACTCGTGAACAAAGTTTGCGGCTCGTCCCTTAAAACATTGATGCTTGGAACGGCAATGATTCGCGCGGGTGATGCGAACATGCTTGTTACGGGCGGGTTTGAAAGCATGTCGCGCGGTCCGCATCTTTCGGAGCAATTGCGTCGCGGCGCGCGCATGGGCGAAGTCAAATTCCGCGATGCGGTTGTGTTCGACGCCCTCACGGACCCGTTTCACAATTGGCACATGGGCAACGCGGCGGAACTCATCGCGCAAAAGATGGAAGTGACGCGCGAGGAACAAGACGAATACGCGCTGCGCTCCCATCAACGCGCGCTCGCCGCGCGCGACGCGGGAAAATTTCGCGACGAAATCGCGCCCGTCGAAATTCCCGTCAAGGGGGGGGTGAAAATTTTCGATACGGACGAAACGATTCGCGCGGACACTTCGCTTGAAGCATTAGCGAAACTGAAACCCGTATTTCAAGAAAACGGCACCGTCACCGCAGGCAACGCGCCCGGCTGGAGCGACGGGGCGGCGGCGTTGGTCATCGCAGGCGAAGATGCAATCAACGGACATACACCGCTTGCGCGCGTCGCGGGTTATCACCAGTCGGGACTCGTACCCGAAAAAATTTTTTGGGCGCCGATTGATGCAATCAACGGTCTCTTGAAAAAATTGAATTGGTCGCGCGACGATGTTGACTTGTTTGAACTCAACGAAGCCTTCGCCGCCCAAGTCCTTGCCGACGGACGCGAACTGGGTTGGGATTGGGACAAAGTGAATGTCAATGGCGGGGCGATTGCGCTCGGTCATCCGCTCGGCGCAAGCGGCGCGAAAATTTTAGTGACACTGCTGCATGAATTGAAACGCCGCGATGGAAAACGCGGCATCGCGTCCGCGTGTTTGGGCGGCGGCGAAGCGGTGGCGGTTGCTATAGAGATGGTGTAAAAAATGGATTTTGAACTTTCCGACGAGCAAAAACAGATTCGCGATTTGACGCGCGAATTCGCGCAAAAAGAAATTGCGCCGATTGCTGCCGAGTACGACGCGCGCGGGGAGTTTCCGCGTGAGACGATTATGAAATTGGGCGAACTCGGACTGATGGGGATTGAGATTCCTGTCGAGTACGGCGGCGCGGGTCTCGACACCCTGTGCTATGTGTTGGCGATGGAGGAAATTTCCAAAGCGGACGCGTCGCACGGCACAATCGTTTCCGTGAACAACTCTTTGTTCTGCAATGGGTTGTATAAATTTGGAACCAAGGAACAAAAAGAAAAATATCTCGTCCCCGTCGCGTCGGGCAAAAAAATCGGCGCGTATTCGTTGACCGAACCGCAGTCGGGCAGCGATGCGGGCAACATGAAAACACGCGCGGTCTTGAATGGCGACGCGTACACCATCAACGGGCGCAAGTCATGGGTGACGAGCGGACCGGTTGCGGATTTTGTTTTGTTGTTCGCGATGGTAAAGCCCGAACTCGCGCACAAAGGCACCGCCGCGTTTATGATTGATACAACGCAGCCCGGTTTTGAACGCGGCAAAGTGGAACCGAAACTCGGCATCCGCGCGAGCGCGACGTGTGAACTCTTTTTTGATAATTATCGTGTTCCTGTTACGGAACGCGTCGGACAAGAAGGCGACGGTTTCAAGATTGCGATGAGCATTCTCGACGCGGGACGCATCGGCATCGCCGCGCAAGCGTTGGGCATCGCGCAAGCGGCATTTGAAGCTTCGGTAAAATATGCCAAGGAGCGCGAAGCGTTTGGCAGCAAAATCGGCGACTTTCAAGCGATTCAATGGATACTGGCGGACATGTCTACGCGGATTGAAGCCGCGCGCCTCTTGATATACAACGCGGCATTGAAAAAAACGCGCGGGGAAAAATTTACGCGCGATGCTTCGATGGCGAAATTGTACGCGAGCGAAACCGCGATGTGGGTGACGACGAAAGCGATCCAAGTGCACGGCGGCATGGGCTATTCCAAAGAATTGCCGATTGAACGATATTTCCGCGACGCGAAAATTACAGAAATCTACGAAGGCACTTCGGAGATTCAGCGCATTGTGATTGCGCGCGAGACGTTGAAACAATTTGTATGAAAACTTTAGCGAGACCAACGAAACAACGGGCTCATCGCAGTGGCGCGAACAGCAAAACGAAAACGGCGCCGCGTGTACTCTTTCCGCAAGCGCGTTATTTGTCGCGCCGCGAGCGCTTGGCGTTGAATTGGTACAAGAATTATTTGCTGCGAGAACTCGAGGGCAAGATTGAGCGGATCATTTTATACGGCTCCAAAGCGCGCGGCGACGGCAAACCCGATTCTGACCTCGATTTGTTGTTTGTTCTCAAAGACGGCGTTACTCAAAGCGATGCTGTCAATGACAGTACTGTTTGGCGAACGATGACGGATGGCGCGTATGATGTGTTGGTTGAGCGCGAGGTGGATATGTCGCCATTCACCGCCACGCCACAAGAGCTACAAAAATGGAAACCGATGTGGGACGCGATTCAACGCGAGGGAGTTGAAATTTGGCGGCAACCCAATGCGAGTGAATCACCTTGGCCTCGGTGGACGGAGGCGGAATTGGATAAAGCAAAACAAGAACAAATCGAAATTCGTTGGATGCTTGCAGAGGAAAAATTAAAAGTGGCTCAAGAGTTGTACATGCAGAATCATTGGCGCGATACAATTTCGAAAGCCTACTATGCTATGTATTATGCAAGCAAGGCGATGCTTTTGGAATTGGGCATGGACCCGCACAAGCATCAAGGCGTGATTTCGTTTGTGAATCAACACATCGTCCGCGTGGGATTCAGTAATCCAAAATATGGCAAGACGCTTGAGGATGCATTCAAAGCGCGGCAAGACGCGGATTACAAATATGATTTTGTTCCTACCGAAAAGAACGCGGCGGACGCGATTCACAATGCCGAAGCATACCTCGCCGAAGCGAAGGAGATTCTCCCCAAATTGAGAGAATCAATGAAACGCGATAAATAGAGTTCGGAGTAACTCATGTCTCTCGACGGAAAAATGATGGAACTGCGCGCGATGCGCGAACAGGCGTTGATCGGCGGCGGACAGAAACGCATTGACCAGCAGCACGCCAAGGGCAAATACACCGCACGGGAACGCATCGAGCTTTTGTTGGATGAAGGTTCATTCCAAGAAATCGGCATGTACGTCAC
>CALMZO010000418.1 GCA_937870825.1 uncultured Chloroflexota bacterium
TACGCGAACAAGACCGCTTGTGCATCGTGGATGAAACCGAAGCGCGAGCCGCGCAAGAACCGCAAATTATTTGTTCGCTTGGATTGACCGCAGAATAGAATTCAGCGACAAACAAAGGAAAAAAAGAACACAAGGGATGGTTTTTCTTTTGTTGTCTGCGTTTGTTCTCTCGTTTGCCGTTGATTTCCAATCTACGGAACCAATAGAACCATGAGCAAACTCAACCTCTCCAACTCACTCGACCTTCTCCAGAAATTTGAATTCGGCTCGCTGTTCACCCAAGAACTCGGCTGGTCACACACCAAGATGCAGGCGTTAGCTGTCAATGTGAACGGCACCACGTTTTCGCTCCGCGCCATTGCGGAATTGGGCGGCATCGTCGTCTTTGAAGTAATGTCGCCAACCGATGCGATTCCCGACGCCAAAACGCGTTTAGCGGTCCAGAAGGAAATCGCCAAAAAGTTTTACGAAAATGTCTTGATATTTGTCGGACAAAAGCGCACGCAGAGTTTGTGGTATTGGGTGAAACGCGACGACAAAAAGCGCGCGCCGCGCGACCATCACTATTTTCGCGGACAGCCCGCCGATTTGATGCTGAGCAAATTGAGCGCGATGTTCTTTGACATTAGCGACTTTGACGCCGATGGACATGTCTCGATTGTCGAAGTGGCGAAACGCTTACAAGATGCGCTTGATGTCGAACAGGTCACGAAAAAGTTTTACCGCGAATATCAGGACGAGCATGTCGCGTTCACGGAATTGATTGAGGGCATTGACGATGAACGCGACCAACGATGGTATGCGTCCGTCTTGCTCAATCGGTTAATGTTTATTTACTTTTTGCAGCGCAAATTCTTTCTAGATAATGGTAACGAATGGTATTTGCAGCACAAACTCGCGGCAAGCAAAAAGCGCGGGCAGAATCGCTTTTACGGCGAGTTTCTCCGCGCGCTCTTTTTCGAGGGCTTTGCCAAACCCGAACAATATCGTTCGGACGAAGCAAAAACATTGGTTGGCAATATAAAGTATTTGAACGGTGGTCTGTTTCTGCCGCACAAGATAGAACAAAAATATGAGAACATTCGCGTTCCTGACAAAGCATTCGAGAATTTGTTCGTGCTCTTTCAACGGTACGCATGGAATCTGGACGATACGCCCGGCGGCAAAGCCGATGAAATCAATCCTGATGTGTTGGGCTACATCTTTGAAAAATACATCAACCAAAAAGAATTCGGCGCATACTATACCCGTCCGGAAATTACCGAATACTTGTGCGAGCAAACTATTCACAAGTTGATTCTCGACAAGGTAAACCATGAAGGCGTCGCGGGCATTGTAAAACCGCGCCAATTCGCGTCCATGCCCGACCTCCTGATGAATCTCGACGCGCCGCTGTGCCGCGAACTGCTCAACGACGTCTTGCCCAAATTGAGTTTTCTCGACCCCGCGTGCGGTTCGGGCGCGTTCCTCGTCGCGGCGATGAAAACGCTCATCAACATCTACAGCGCCATTGTCGGAAAGATTCAATTTCTCAACGACCCCAATCTCAACAAATGGCTCAAGGACGCCAGCGCGAATCACCGCTCGCTCAACTATTTCCTCAAAAAGAAAATCATTACCGACAATTTGTTTGGCGTGGACATTATGGAAGAAGGTGCCGAAATCGCGCGCCTGCGCCTCTTTCTCGCGCTCGTCGGTTCGGTGGAATCGGTTGACCAATTGGAACCCCTGCCGAACATTGATTTCAATATCCTCGTCGGCAATTCCTTGATTGGCTTGCTGCGCGTGGACGAAAAGCAGTACGATGAACGCGCCAAGCAGGGGCGCCTGTTCCAGAAACCATATCGCGAAATCGTCGCGGAAAAGGAACGGCTCATTCGCGCATATCGCGACGCCGCGACGTACGCCGAAGATTTACGCAAACTGCGCGACGAGATTGATGCGGCGCGTACCGCGGCGGCAGAAGAATTGAACGACTTGCTTCTGAATGAATTTCAAGAACTCGGCATCCAGTACGAGGAATATCATTGGGACGAGAAAAAGAAAATCGAAATCAAAAAGAAACGCGCCGTTCGCATCGGCGATATTCAAGCACTGCATCCCTTTCACTGGGGCTATGAATTTGCGAACGTGATGAACGAGCGCGGCGGGTTCGATGCCATTATCACGAATCCGCCGTGGGAAATCTTCAAACCGAATGGCAAAGAATTTTTTGAACAGTACTCGGAACTCGTCAGCAAAAAGAACATGCGGATTGAAGAGTTTGAGCAGGAGCGCGAAAAACTGTTGCGTGACTCCGAAGTGCGACAGGCATGGCTGAAATATTTGAGCGAGTTCCCACATGTTGGCGCGTATTATCGCAGCGCGAAGCAATATGTCAATCAGATTTCGATTGTCAACGGCAGAAAAGCCGCCAGCGACACAAATCTCTATAAGTTGTTTGTAGAGCAATGTTACAACTTGCTCCGTGATGGCGGGCAGTGCGGCATCATCGTGCCGAGCGGCATTTATACTGACTTGGGAACAAAACAACTACGCGAATTGTTGCTCTCAAAGGGGCAAATACGGACGTTGTTTGGTTTATCCAATGAAAAATTCATTTTTGAAAATGTCCATCACGGTTTCAAATTCACCTTGCTCGTCTTTAAAAAAGCGGGACGGACAGAATCATTTACGGCGGCATTCCGCATTAATCCGCGCGAAGCAGTCGCGCCGAGTGAGTTGGGCAATTTCCTGTCGAATTCAGACCAGCATATAACGATACCTGTGCGACTCGTTCTCTACCTATCACCTGATTCCATGTCAATAATGGAATTCCGCCAACCAATTGATATTCATGTCGCGAGCAAACTGCTCCGCTTTCCCCTATTAGGGGAAGTAATTGCTGATGTCTGGAACCTTACTTTATTCCGCGAATTTGATATGACCAATGATGCTGAACTGTTCAAGACCAGCACGTCTTCAAATCGAACTGTCCTTTATGAAGGCAAGATGATCTGGCAATTTGAACACCGCTACGCAGAGCCGCGCTATTGGATTAACACAAGCGAAGGGCGAAAAGCAATTCTAGGTAGCGAGACGGACAAAGGGCAAAAACTCGAGTACCAAAATTACCGCGTTGGTTTGCGCGCGGTTGCTGGAAGCGTAAACGAACGTTCGATGGTTGCAACAGTCATTCCCCGCAATGTATTCTGTGGAAACTCACTTCTCGTGAGCAAGAGCGGCTTTCAAGATGACACAGAAAAACTGTTCTGTGTAGCCGTTCTTGATAGTTTTGTCATTGATTGGTTGCTGCGGCAAAAAGTGACAACCAATATCAACATGTTCTATGTGTATCAGTTGCCCATCCCACGCTTCACTTCTCGAGACCCAGCCTTCGCGCCCATCGTCGAACGCGCCGCGCGCCTCATCTGCACCACGCCCGAATTTGATGACCTTGCGAAAGAGGTTGGACTAAAAAGCCACAAGGACGGGGGCACAGACCCCAAGCAGCGCGCCCAACTCCGCGCCGAACTCGACGGCATGATTGCGCATCTCTACCATTTGACCGAACAAGAATTCACGCACATTCTCTCGACCTTCCCGCTCGTGGAGCAGTCGGTTAAAGACGCCGCGCTGGATGCGTATCGCGCGTTCGCGCCGAATCCAAATGACCAACAATTACGGGCGCGCATCAAACAAGATGAAAATGCCACGCTCGAATTCAAGGTGGCTGCATATTGGAATGCCAAGACAAACCAAAAAGACGGCACGATGAAAGAAAATGTGTTGCAAGCCGTCGCCTCATTCATGAACAGCAGTCAAGGGGGGGACGTTATCATCGGCGTAGAAAACGGCACTTGCGCCATCGTCGGCTTGGAGGCAGATTACGCTGCCGTTGACCCCGGCGAAAAGAACCGTGGTTCATATGAGTTGTGGCTGCGAAATATCATCGCGACTGTACTGGGCGCAAACGTGACCGAATTCTACGAGACGAGTTTTCACGAACTCGAAGGCAAAGACATTCTCCGCATCCGCGTCAAGCCCGCCACTCATCCCATTTATCTAAACGGCGATTTGTATATCCGAGACGGAAACGGCAAGCGCAAACTGAAAGCGGCAGAAGTTGTGCCGTACATCAAGCAGCGGTGGGGATTGTAAAAAATGTAATAGAAATCAAATTGATAGAAACGCAATTTGACGTGAGAGGTGTGGCGTGTATCTGATGTACGTTGACGAAAGCGGAGATGCAGGATTAGTCAATTCACCCACACGCTATTTTGTTTTAAGCGGCTTGGTGGTTCACGAATTGCGTTGGCAAGGATATTTGGATGAGTTAATCAACACACGGCGTCAAATGCGCGTCAAGTTCGGCATGAAACTCCGCGAAGAATTTCACGCCGCTACCATGCTCACGCGCCCTAGCGATTTGGTGAGAATTAAACGAAATGACCGCTTAACCATGATTCGTTCCTTCGCGCACAGTTTGGCGAATATGAACGACTTGAATCTGATAAACGTCGTGATTGACAAGCAAGGCAAGCCAGCGGATTATGATGTTTTTGAAATGGCTTGGAAGACGCTGATTCAACGATTCGAGAATACAATCCGTTTTCACAATTTTCCGGGACCCGCGAACGCAGATGAACGCGGGATGATTATTTGCGACCACACTGATGACAAAAAACTAATGACGCTGACACGTCAGATGCGGCGGTTCAATCCCGTGCCATATCAAGGGGGCGGTTATCGTAACTTGCCGCTGCTCTATATTATTGAAGACCCAAGTTTTCGTGATTCGATGCACTCATATTTTATCCAAGCTGTAGATTTGGCAGCTTTTCTCTTGTATCAGTCGCGGGCGCCAAGTGCTTACATGCGTAAAAAATCGGGGCAAAACTATTTCCAGACTTTGCGTCCAATCTTGTGTCATCATGTTGCACCGCGTGACCCCGATGGTATCGTTCGATTATAAAAAAAGGGGACGCGTTAGCGTCCCCGGAGGAATCCTACTACCCGAACGAGCCGAGTTTCAGATTCCAATCTCATTGTAAAGCCGATACATGTCATGTCAAGTTAAAACTAAATGAGAAAATCCTTTGAAAGAGAGCGCAAAATGATTCGTGAATTGGAACGCGTGGTTCTGAATATAGATTTACCTGAACATCATCTGGAACGTGGCGACATTGGCACTGTTGTGCTCGTGCATCGCAACCACGCGGGCTACGAAGTCGAGTTTAACGCGTTGGATGGTGAACCTGTGGCTGTTGTTTCATTACACGCGTCGGATATACGTCCAATCGGGCGACATGAAATCGCACATGCGCGCGCGGTTGCATCATGACTCGAAAATGGAGGTTGCCACTCTTGCCAACGCTGACCCGCGCTATCCTCGCGCCCTCGAAACCTTTCTCGGACGCGCCGCGCCCAGACAAATATCGTTTGTGGGCGATCTCGACCTGCTCAATACAAAACCTCTCGCGCTTTTCTGCTCCAATCGCTGCCCCGGCAATCTCATTCTCAAAACCTATGATCTCGCGGTAGAATTGCGCGACGCAAACATTCCCGTCATTGGCGGCTTTCATACGCCGATGGAACAAGAATGTTTGCGTATCCTCTTGCGCGGCAAGCAACCTGTTAT
>CALMZO010000419.1 GCA_937870825.1 uncultured Chloroflexota bacterium
ACAAACGGCGCGGGCAATGTGACGTATCAGTGGATTCGCAGTGATGGCGCGTCCGGTCCGCCGCAAGTGTTGACGTTTCTGAGCGCGGGCACACAAAACGTCGCAACGGAAACCTGGACGCTCGGCGCGCCGGGATTCAATACCACGGGCTGGGCGCGCATTCAAGTGACAACGCCAAACAGCATCTCGTCCCCGCAAGCGAACTTTACGCTGAATTGTCCGCCGCCGACGCTTTCGCCGACGCCGACGCCGACGGATACGCCCCTGCCGCCCTCGCAAGTGACGAACGTGACGATTGACCCGGCTTCGCCGCTTGTGTTGAATGCGTGTCCCGGCGCTGTCAATTTCACGGGACAAATCACCACAGACGGTCCGACGAACGTGACGTATGAATGGGAACAAAGCGACGGGACGACCGTTGGTCCGCTTGCCATTCTCTTTGCCGGTCCCGGTTCACAGCCGGTCAATCACACGTGGAATTTTGGCGCGCCGCCAATTGGGTTGACTGGATTGTGGGCGCGCATCAATGTTCTGTCGCCGAACGCGCTCAGTTCGACACAAGCAACGTTTGACGTGAATTGTCCGTAAGACGCGACAACGAAAAAAAAGCGATTCGCAAATTTTGCGAATCGCTTTTTTTTACATTTCACTTGCCTTCTTGTTCCCCAATCGGTTCGAGTTGTGCCGTTCCCACAAAGCCGATGCCGTTTGACGTATCCAAAAAAATATACAGCGGTTTCTCAAAACGCAGCATTCCCATCACCGCCTCAAAACGACTCAACGGATAATTGATGGCAGGCACTTTGACACCCGTCGGTTGAATTTCCCCATTCGGCACAACGGGTCCCGTGTCGGGATAAAAACCGATGCGTCCGTTAAAAATTCCTGAAGCATACACTTGAATCACTGCTTGCAGCTGTGTTGGTCCGCTGTAATAAAACGCTTGGTAGGCGTCAAAGCCGTTTGTGTACTGTGCCATGAATTTGCTCCTTGTGAATCGTGTACGCTCATTATAACCGCCTCGCCGATTCTTTCAAGGGGGTTGCAGAGACACGGCAACTGCCAAGTCCCTTGACAAGGAGGTGTCATTTCGAACGGAGTGAGAAATCTCGGCTGCCGCGCGTAGTGAGATTTCTCGCATTCGCTCGAAATGACAGTTAACGCGACTTTGCAGTTGCCCTGTTGCAGAGATTGAAAAACCGCGCGGATGGACATGCAAAGGGAATGGCGTTCGACGCGCCCGTTTTGGCACAGTTCGCCGAGCTTCCAAATGAATTTCCGCCCCGGGTGCGCGGATGGATACGGGTCCCCCATAAGGTCTTTGCCTGCCTCCCTTTGTCTGAAACCCCCTACAATTCGTGTTGAAAAGTACTGATAGTCTTTCCTGACGGCTTCGGGTACGCTTTGCGTGTTCCCTTTTTGTGGGGAGGAAAAAATGCAATCGAGTGTACCTGCCTCTGCCGCGCGCCCCCATCTGCGCGCCGTCATTGCCGACGATTCGCAACTGATTCGCAAACGTCTTCTTGAATTGCTCGATGAGACCGGGCGTTTTTATTTGATCGCAGTGGCGCGGGATGCCCTGTCAGCGGTAGACGCGACACGGCTGCTCCAGCCCCATCTGGTCATTCTCGACATTCGCATGGCGGGCAACGGAATTTCCGCGCTCAAGAAAATCAAACAAGACATTCCCGCCCCGATTGTGATCATGTTCAGTGCGTTTGCCACACACGAATATCGCGCGCACTGTCTCGAACGGGGCGCCGATTACGTCTTCGACAAAGCGCTCGAACAGGATGCTTTCCTGCACACGGTGGAGCAGTTCGCCGCCAACTTTAACACGGAGCTCTGACATGACTCGCACCCTCTTGTCTTTATGCAGGGATATGCTCATGGTCAAGATTCCGGTCTCGAACATGTACCCCGGACACGACAGCTACGATGCGGTGCGCGCGCTGCGGCGCAGGATGTACTTGATCGCGCTGCCTCTGGGAATCGTCGTAATGGGCGGTTTTATGCTTGCGCGCGAAAGCAGGGGGGGAAGTTCGATGATGGACAGCGCAGGGGCGCTTGCCGCGATGCTGGGCATGAGCTTGATGCTCGCGCTGCTCTGGAAAAAACCGCAATTCTTGACGACGGGCGAATTGCTTTTGTATTGCGTCGTCGCGCTGACGCTCGCAGGCAAATTTTTCGAGTTGTTGTATCTCGATGGTGAGACTGTGGGAACTGCCTTTCACAGCTTGCTGATCTGGGTACCTGTCGTCTATACGATGGCATTCCTCATGTTCGAGGGGAGGCACAGGTTTGTCGTCAGCGGGTTATTTTTTGCGGCGATTGCGCTCCTCGGCGTCGGGCACATGGCGCAACGTTTTTGGACCCGCACCCCAGACCCGGATGTCGCACTCATTACCATGTTTCTGCTTGCCAACATCATCTACATCGTGCTGGTGTTCGCCTCCAGCACCTTGAACGCCGAGTTTGTGCGAGCATACCTGACCATCGAAGAATTGAACGAGGTGGCGCAAACGGATACGGTCGCCGCCGTCACCAATCGCCGCCAGATGGAGTTGCTGCTCCACCGCCAGTGGCAAATCGCCGCGATGACCGGACGACCCTTTTCGGTCATCATGTTCGACCTGGATCATTTCAAGCAAGTGAATGACCGCTTCGGACACGCACGCGGCGAAGAGTTTATTGTCCTGACCAGTGACTTGTACATCGAGGAGGCAGGGAAAATTGCAGAGCGCTTGCGTCACGTGCTCGCCGGCCACGATTTCGCGGAGGTCGGTACGGTCACTGCCAGTTTTGGCGTGACAGTCTCTCATGCCAGAGACAGTGTCGGCACGCTGGCTGAGCGAGCGGACGCGGCGATGTATCGTGCCAAGCACAACGGACGCAATCGAGTCGAAGCATTGTGAGCGCGGTTCGCCGGGAGAAAAACTTTATGAAGACATTGTTGACACTCGCCATACTGATTGGTGCGACACTCGCCCTTTCTGCCTGCAATCCGCCTACGCCGTCACCGCGCGCGCTGACTCCCGTGACGGTGCAGCTGCGTTGGACACATACGGCACAGTTTGCGGGAATGTACGCGGCGGCGCAAAACGGGTATTACGCGGCGGAAGGACTCGCGGTGAAATTCATTCCCGGCGGCGCAAGCGTTGACCTGTACAAGTCGGCGCTTGATGGCACTGCCCAATTCGGCATGCACGGCGGGGACGCGTTGATTGCGGCACGCGCGGGCGGCAAGCCCGTAAAGGCGCTGGCGGTTATTTATCGCCGCAGCCCTGTCGTGTTTATCGCGCTTGCCGAGTCGGGCATTCGGCAGCCCAAAGATTTTGTCGGCAAGACCGTTTCAACAGGCGGCGGCAGCGGCAGACTCAGCTTGCTTTCGATGGTCGCGCGCGTGGGCATTCGGGCGGACCAGTTCAATCAAGTCCCGCTCATTTCCGATTTGAAACCGTTTTATGCGCGTGAGGTGGATGTCATCTCTGGATTTTTGTTTGACCAGCCGCTCACCGCGCGCCGAGATGGTTATGCCGTCCATCTCATTTATCCCGACGATTATGGCGTTCACTTTTATGCCGACACGCTCTTTGCAACGGACGATTTCATCGCCAAGAATCCCGAGCTGGTGCTACGCTTTCTGCGCGCCACCCTCAAGGGCTGGACCTATGCAATTGAAAATCCGGGTACCGTCGGCGCGCTTGTCCAATCGTACGAGCCAAAAGCGGATGCCGCATTCGAGAACCAAAAAATGGAGGCGAGCATTCCGCTGGTGAATACCGGCGAAGACCACATTGGTTGGATGAAGCCCGAGGTCTGGGCAGGCATGGAAAAAACGCTGCGCGATCAGGGCGTGCTTACCCAGCCGCTGGACGTGACTCAAGTGTACACGACCGAGTTTCTGGAAGAGATTTACAAGTGAACACCTTTCGGAATCTGAGCATCACCATCAAGCTGACACTGGGGCTTGTACTCTTTGCCGCCGGACTTTTGGCGGTCGTCGGCGTGCTTGCCTACAGCAACCAGCGCGCCTCACTCGAAGCGGCAAGCCGCGCGGCTCTGCTTTCCACCGCCATTGAAAAACAGGCGGCGCTGGATGCGTGGCTTGATGAGGAACTTGTGGACATTACCGAGCTGGCACATTCCCCCGCGCTGCGCCAAGCCGTCGCGGCACTGCGCGCCGCGCCGCCGGGTTCGGATGCCGCGCATCGCGCATACGACAGTATCATCGCCGAGCTGGCGCCGCGCGCGCGCCCCGATGGCGGTGTTCTTGACGTGCTGGTCATGGAACCGGAGAGGGCGGAGGTCATTGCCGCGACGAATGACCAAATAGAAGGGCAGTTCAAAGAAGACCGCCCTTATTTTATCAACGGCAAAAGCGCGCCCACCGTGCAAGGAGTGTACTATTCGGTGCAGCTCCAATCGCCCGCCATCACGGTCGCCGCGCCGTTAAAATCGGATGACGGAGAGCTGTTGGCGGTGCTGGCGGCGCACCTGAACCTTAACGAGCTGAACGACATTATTCTGCGGCGGAGCGGGCTGCGCGAATCGGAGGATGCACTGCTGGTGAACCCCTCGCGGCTGCCGGTGACGCAGCCGCGCTTTATGCCCGACCGCGCCGTGCTCCAGCGCGGCATCCATTCGACCGCAGTGAACCGCTGTCTCCAAAAGGAGAGCGCGACGGGACTCTGGGACGACTATCGCGGCGTGTCAGTGATTGGCGCGTTCCGCTGGATTGAAAAATACGACCTCTGCCTGGTGGTCAAGATAGACCAACAGGAAGCGTTTGCGCCGGTGCACGAGTTCGCGCGCAACCTCTTGATTGTCGGTGCGTTGCTGCTGGGGTTTGTGATTGGATTTGCGGCATTGCTGGCGCGCACGTTCACCCGCCCGATTGTCACCTTGCAGCAGGGTGCGGCGCAATTCGGCGCGGGCGCACTGGATACACGCTTGCCCGAAACGTCCGGCGACGAACTGGGCGACCTTGCGCGCGGATTCAACCGGATGGCAGAGGGGTTGGAGGAAAAAGAGGCGCAGCTGCGCGCGTATGCCGCAGAGCTCGAGCAGCGTGTGGCAGAACGAACAGGGGAGCTGCGCGTCGCCAACGAACGCTACGAAATCGTCACGCGCGCGACGAACGACGTCGTTTGGGATTATCGTCCGACTTTGCAGCAAACGGTGTGGAATGAAAACATCAATACGGTGTTCGGCTATGCACTGCGCGAATTTGAACTGCCGCATACGTGGTGGTACGACAAGATTCACCCCGACGACGGCGCGGCGGTGGAGGCAAGTTTCAAAGAAGCGATTCAAGAGCGGCGCGCGGTCTGGTCGAGCGAATACCGCTTTCGGCGCGGCGATGATACCTACGCGTACGTTTACGACCGGGGCTATATTCTCCGGGATGCCGACGGCAAGCCGCAGCGCGTTATCGGCGCCATGAGCGACTTTAGCGCGCGCAAGCGCGCGGAACAAGAGCTCGAAACAAACATGCACCTGCTCGAAAGCATCGCCAACGCGACGCCGGACGTCATTTATGTTTATGACCTCATCGAGCACCGACCGCTTTACAACAATCGCCAGGTGGCGGCATTGCTGGGCTATACGCCGAAAGAGATTCAGGCGATGGGCGCGCAGTTTCTGCCCACCAAGGTTCACCCCGAGGACTGGGAACGCGTGCGCGAGGCGTTTGGCGCCTATGCGACCCTGCGCGATGACGAGCTGTTCGAAATCGAATACCGCATGCAAAATGCCCGGGGCGAATGGCGCTGGTTCTCTGACCGCAACATGATTTTCGCACGCGGCGCGGACGGTTCGCCGACGCAAATCATCGGCACGTCACAAGATGTGACCGAACGCAAGCGCGCAGAAACTGCTCTGATGGAGAGCAAAGAGCATTTTCGCCGGCTTTTTGACGAGATTCGTTACGGGTTTGCGTTACATGAAATTATCTGTGACGATTCCGGCAAGCCCATTGACTATCGTTTTCTGGAGGTCAATCCGGCTTTTGAAAAACTGACCGGACTGCGCGCAAGCGACCTCATCGGGCGGACGGTGATGCAAGTTCTTCCGGAAACCGAATCGTATTGGGTCGAAAACTATGGGCGGGTGGCTCTCACCGGCGCACCGCTCCAGTTCTCGAATTATGCTCAAGAACTCGACAGGTATTTTGAGGTGAGCGCATACAGGCCCGGTCCCGGACAATTCGCGGTTATCTTTATGGATGTGACCGAACGCAACCGCGTAGCAGAAGCGCTCAAGCAGAGCGAGCGGCGCTATCGCAGCATTTTTGATGCCGCGCCGGTTTCGATTTGGCTCGAAGATTGGACGGACGTGATTGCGGCAGTGCGCGGCTTGGGCGCGCAAGGAGTCGTCTCGTACCAAGAGTATTTGAACGAGCACGCCGAGTTTGTGGCGGACGCGTTGAGCCGCGTGAAGATTCTCGACGTCAACGCGGAAACGCTTTCGATGTTTCATGCCCGCGCCAAACCAGAATTGCTTGCCTCGCTCAACACGGTCTTTGCGACAGACGACACCCTGCCCGGTTTTATCGGCGAACTCGTCGCGCTAGGCAAAGGGGAAAGCATCTATCGTACAGAAATGGCGTTGCGCACCGTCCCCGGCGACCTGATTCACGTGCTTTTGACCATGTCGTTTCCGCCGCAGGATTCGACCTCCGGCGAAGTGCTTGTCAGTCTCATGGATATTACCGACATCAAGCGTGCCAAGGACGCGCTGAGCGAGGCGAATGAGCGCGCCATTCGCACGTACGAAAAACTGCTCGAACGGCTCACCGAGCTGGCTCAACGCGTCGGCACGGCGAGCGAACTCAGTCAGGTCTTTCGCGCCCTGCGGCAGTTCGTCGAGTTATCGGCGCCCGCTTCAGGACTGTTTGCCTCGCGCTATGACCCGCTGAGCCAGGAGCGAATCTGTATCTATGCCTGGAGCGAAGGCGAAGAATATGACCCCGCCGAACTGCCGCCCATGCCAATGACGGACAGCCCGCACAGCCGCGCGGTGGCAACGGGCGAGGTGATTGTAACCGACAATCTCATTGACATTTTGAGTGCGCAGCCGCACGTGGACCTCGGCTTCGAGCGCGACCCGCGCCTGCCCGCGTCGTCCATTGCGGTGCCGCTCAAGGTGGCAGGGCGTGTCATTGGAGGTTTCGAAGTGCAAAGCGTAGAATCCGGTGCGTATATGCAAGAGCATGTGACCGCCCTCGCCATGGCGGCGAACCTGGCAGCCATCGCAACCGAGAACGTCCGCCTGTTTGGCGACGAGCGCGCGGCGCGCCAGCACGCGGAACAGCTGGCGGACGCGGTGCGGCAGCTCAATGCCGGACTCGAAGTGCGGGTGCGGGAGCGCACGGCAGAGCTCGAGGATGCGAACAAGGAACTTGAAGCATTCGCCTATTCCGTGTCGCACGACCTGCGCGCGCCGCTGCGTGCGATTGACGGCTTTGCCCGCATCCTGCACAACGAATACGCTTCCGAACTCTCGCCCAACGCGCAGCGTTACCTTGGTCTCGTGCGCGGTAACGCGGCACAGATGGGGATGTTGGTGGACGACCTGCTCACCTTTTCGCGCTTGAACCGCCAGCCGTTGACCAAGCAACGTGTAGCAATGTCGGCGCTGGTTCAGCAGGTGCTGGAGGAACTCGCCGACCAACGACAGGGGCGCGCGGTTGAAATCGTGCTGGCAGAGCTGCCCGACAGTGACGCCGACTCGCGCCTGCTGAAGCAGGTGTGGCTCAACTTGCTCGGCAACGCGCACAAGTTCACGCGCACGCGCGAAACAGCGGTCATCGAAATCGGGGCGACAGCCAATGGCGAATTGCACGCGCCAGACAGCGGACTCCAGACCGCAGAAGGTGAGTCGCCGCGAGCCACATGCTATTTCGTTCGTGACAACGGCGTCGGTTTTGATATGCGGTATGCGCACAAATTATTTGGAGTGTTTCAGCGGCTGCACCGCGCCGAAGACTTTGAGGGCACGGGCGTCGGACTTGCTATTGTCCAGCGCATCGTGCATCGCCACGGCGGGCGCGTGTGGGCAGACGCTGTGCTGGACCGGGGCGCGACGTTCTATTTCACGCTCTGAACGTGCAGCTCGAACAAGGAGGCAGTATGGACAATCATGTGGAAATTTTGCTGGTCGAAGACAATCCCAACGATGTGGAGCTTACACTCCATGCGTTCAAGCGCAACAATCTGGCAAATACCGTGCACGTTGCGCGCGATGGCGCAGAAGCGCTGGACTATATTTTTGCAGAGGGCGAATACAGCGGACGCGACGTGAATCACAAGCCGCGCCTGATTCTGCTCGATTTAAAGCTGCCCAAGGTAGATGGTTTGCAAGTGCTTCGTCGCCTCAAGAGTGATTCGCGCACGCAGTCGATTCCCGTCGTCGTGCTTACGACCTCGCGCGAGGAACGCGATCTCATCGAAAGCTATTCTCTGGGGGTCAACAGTTACATCGTCAAGCCGGTGGACTTTGACCAATTCAGCGAAGCCACGCGGGTCATCGGGCTGTACTGGATGCTCTTGAACGAATCACCGGTGTAAAGGAACATATCCGATGACTGTACTCAATACTCTTTTGCTTGAAGACAATCGCAGCGATGCGGAATTGCTCCTGCACGCGTTGCGCTCTGCCGGGTTCGAACCGGAATGCCAGCGCGTCGAAAGCGAAGGCGAATATCTCGCCGCGCTCGACAGGGGCAGTGAAACCGCCGGTGAACCGTTTGACGTTGTTCTTGCCGATTATCGTCTCCCGCAGTTTGATGGGCTGACTGCGCTCGACCTGCTTCAGGCGCGCGGGCTCGACATTCCCTTCATCCTCATTTCCGGCACGATTGGCGAAGAACTTGCGGTCGACGCGATGAAACGCGGCGCGGCGGACTATTTGCTCAAAGACCGGTTGGCGCGGCTGGGGCAGGCGGTAACACATGCACTGCAAGGAAAACAGCTGCGCATGGAAAGAGCGCGCGCCAAAGAGCAACGGCGCGCCAGCGAGAGACGCTTTCGCGCGCTCATCGAGCGCAGTGCCGAAGGGTTCGCGATGCTTGCGCCCGACGGGTCCATTCTCTACTCCAGCCCGACCATTTTGACCGTGCTGGGTTACGACGAAACGGAGCCCCTTATCAGCAATATCCTGCCGCTGATTCATCCCGATGATGTACCGCTGGTGCTGAACACGTTCGAACAGCTGGTCATGAGGGCGGACGAAATCATAACGCTGGTCTTGCGCGAGCGGCACAAAGATGGTTCGTGGCGCTGGATTGAGGCAACCGCCAAAAATTTGCTGGACGACCCGGACATTCGCGCGATTGTGGTGAATTTTCGCGAAATCACCGAGCGTAAAGCGGCAGAGGACGCCCTGCGCGCGAGCGAGGAACGCTATCGCGAGTTGGCAGAGCAGGAACACGCGCAACGTACGTTTGCGGAAGCGCTGCGCGACGCGGCAGCAGCCCTAAACAGTTCGCTCGATTATGATGCCGTGCTCGACGAAATCCTGAACGGCGCGGCGCGCATTGCCCGGCACGATGTGGCAAACATTTTCCTGATGGAGAATGGGAGCGCGCACCTCGTACGCCGCCGCACAGCGCAAAATGAACCGAAAATAGACGCGCTGCGTTTGGATTGGCAAGAGACCGGGAATTTGCGCGAAATGGTCGAGAGCGGGCTTCCGCTCGTAATCGCGGATACTCGACTTTATCCGGGATGGCAGCCAGTCAAGGACATTCCGCTCGAGTCCTCGTACGTCGGCACGCCAATTCGGCGTCACGGCGAGACCATCGGGGTTCTCAATCTGGGAAGCTATGTCGAGAACGCCTTTACAAACATGCACGCCGAGCATCTTCAAGCATTCGCCAACCAGGCGGCTGTGGCGCTCGAGAATGCGCGGCTGCTTTCCGAAACGCGGCAGCGCGCCCAAGAATTTCAGGCATTGTACGAGGCGGCAAACGAACTCGCCGCGCTGAGTGACGTGCGTTTGCTCCTGCAGGCAACGATTGAGCACGCCGCCGGCTTGTTCGGTGCCGCGAACGGCTGTGTCTATCTCTATGACCCCGTGCGTCGCGATCTGGAAGTGGTCGCGGTGATTGGGCAAGACCTGCCCCTCGGGACACGGCAGGCACTGGAACAGGGTATGGCAGGACGTGTGGCGTCCACACAGCTGCCCATTTGCGTGGACGATTACGGGGCGTGGGAGGGTGGGCTCGCGTGTTATAAAGAGTTTCACTATGCGGCGATGATGCAGGTGCCGATGCTCGACCGGGGTGAGCTGGTTGGTGTACTGGGCGTGGCAGAAACTGCGCCGAGTGGGCGCAAGTTTACCGAAGCGGATGTGCGGCTCTTGACGTTGTTTGCGAACCAAGCCGCCGCGGCAGTCCATAACGCGCGGCTCTTGGAGGAAACTGCGTTGCGGGCGCGCCAGCTTTCGTTTTTGTATGATGCCGGGCTCGCCGTCAATCGGGTGCTCGACTCGCGCGTGCAGACAGAGTTCCTTTTTCAAATCGCGATGAAGGCATTGAACGCCGAGCGTGCCGAGTACTGGCGCCATGATGCAGAAAGTGGCGAACTGATTCTCGAGTTTGCGACGGGATACAGCGAAGCCGTCGCCCCGCGTATCAAAGGACTGCGCTTTTTCCCGGATGCGGAGATGGGCATACTCGGCTGGGTTGCACAAAACCAGCTGTCGTTACGTATCGGCGACCTCCCCGCCGACCCGCGCTACATCAGCTATGACCCCGCGCTGCGTTCCGCAATGTGGTCACCGGTGCAGCATGAGGAGGAGCTGCTCGGGGTTCTTGGCGTATTCAGCACGCGCGTGGATGCTTTCTCTCCCGCCGACGAACGCTTGTTGATGCTCTTTGCGAATCAGGCAGCCATCGCGCTGGAAAATGCGCGCCTGTTTCGCGAAACGCACCAACAGCTTCAGCAAATCCAATCGCTGCGCGCCATTGACCGCGCGATCAGCAGCTCGTCGGATTTGCAGTTCACGTTTAACTTGCTCGTGGATGAATTGTTTCGCGTTTTGAATGTGGACGCGGCGGGTATTCGCGTGATGAGTCGGCTTGCGCCGCAGCTCGAATTTGCCGCCGGCAAGGGCTTTCGCACAACCGCGCTGCCAAAGACGCGGCTGCGCCTGGGTGAGGGCTATGCCGGGACTGCGGTGTTGGAGCAGCGCATCATTGCCGTGCCGGACCTGCGCGCGGCAACAGAGATGCAGGAACAGCTCGCGCCGCTGCTGCAAGAAGATTTTGTTTCGTACTGTGCCGCGCCGCTGATTGCCAAGGGACAGGTGGTGGGCGTACTCGAAATCTTCAAGCGCGAGCGCATGAAGCAGTCCGCCGATGTGATGGGACTCGTCGAGGCGATATCGCAGCAAGCGGCGCTGGCAATTGACAATGCGCGTTTGTTTGAACAAGTGTGGCAAGCCAACACCGAACTGCGGTTGGCGTACGATGAGACAATTGA
>CALMZO010000420.1 GCA_937870825.1 uncultured Chloroflexota bacterium
TTCTTTCTGTGCTTACAGAGAGAAGGCGATTTTGTTTTTGGGAAAACGATGATGCCCGAACTTTAATTTCGACGCTGCCTCTTGATGGTGATGTGTGGTTATGGCTTCCCCCACCGGCGTGCTTTCCGTGTGGGGGCGACTGACCAACCAATCAATTTCTACCATAAGGAGGCCCATCGTGGCGAGCCATAATCCAGCCAATTCTTTTTCCAATGAAACAAACACAAATCAACTCGATACAGCGACAGAAATCGAAACATCCTTTCCGAAACAACGCGTACTGGACGAATCCGTTCAAACGCACATGTGCATGATCGGCTCCATTCTCGCCCAAATCATTCGAGATTGGAGCGCAGCACAAAATCAAGAGATTCAAACCACACCGGACCAATAGTGGTGAAAACAAAAGAGAGGTCTTTAAATGGACATCAACAAACTTGCCGTCGTCTATGTGCGTGTCAGCACACAATATCAAATTGACAATTATTCCGTGCAAGACCAACGCAGTCTCGAATCGCTTGCGGCGCGTTATGGTTTCGCTTCGGTCGAGATTCGCGAGGAGCAGGGCTTTTCTGCCGAAACCATCACAGCGCGCCCAATCATGAGCAAATTGTTGGAGGACATTTCCGCACTCAAAGTCGGTGCAATTATTGTGTCGTCCTTCACGCGCCTCACGCGCGACATGGATGATATTGATGGGCGCATCATCAAAAAGACCTGTCGCGAAAATGACTGCGTAATCATCACGCCCGAAAAGTTGTACGATTTTTCCAACGAGGCAGATGATGACCTTGCGGATTTGCAATTCTTTTTCTCCAAGATTCAAAAGCGCATGAATCTGAAACCAATGATTCGCGGCGAATACACCAAAGCAAAAAACGGTGGATTTGTCGGACTGCCGCTCTCATTGGGCTATCAATACAAATGGAAAGAAGAGACAACGGTTAAGGGCACGCGCTATGTGGCTGACCTTGCAATCAACGAAGATGAAGCAGAAATCGTGCGCTACATTCACACCATCTATGGCGAATACAATTACCGTCAAATCGCGGTCTTGTTAAAGGAGCGCGCGGGACGCGGCGAGATCATGTACTTTCCCATCAAGTACGCGAACCTCCGCAAAAAGTACAATTCACCCGTTCGCAAGTGGCGTTCGAGCGACATCCGTTTTGTCATCAACAATGACCTCTGCATTGGTCGAATGCAATATGCAGTCAACAGCAAAAGTGCATATTTGCGCGGGCTGGACCCGATTTATACGTATCGCCAAGACTTGCGAATTATTCCCGACGAACTGTTCGAGCGCAATCAGAAAATCGCGAGTGTCCGAAAACGAATTCACTCACGCAGTCAAACCTCACCACATCTTTTTTCCGGTCTCTTGTTTTGTCCGCTCTGCGATGCGGTGATGGGCGGAAAACATCAATCGCTCAAGAAAAAAACAAAAACAGTCGAGCGATACAGTTACAGTTGCTCGCAGTACAATCATTCCGGTCCGCAGGGCTGCCCCGGATTTTGGGTGAACGAGCGCGAAGTGATTAACGCGGTGCTTCCGCCATTCCTCGAACTTTTGCAAAAAAATTTACGCGAGCATTTGGAACTTGCTTCCGCGACAAATCAATTGCACACTCAAATCGAAGGTGAAATCAAAGCAGAGCTTGCGAAAGTGAATCAGGGGATGAAGAATCTCGTTGAGGCAGTGCGCGATGGTGTGTTTAAGGGGGAGCAAATCAAGGAACAGAATTCTGAATTGCAGGAGGCGAAACGACGACTTGAAAAACGTTTGAACGATTTGCATGATTCAACGCGCTTGCAAAAAGAAGTGGCTGCGGTACTTCAAGTCTTTGATGGCGATTTGGATCAGGTCATCACCGACTTGATGAAGAATCGCTTGCGCTTCAACACGTTCTTGCGTCTCTTTTTTGCGAAGTTGCAAATTGAAGTAGACCGCCCCGGTGTGGGTTGGCGCAAGGGAAAAACAAAAGGCGAACTTCCTGACTGCAATGCGCGTATCAAGAAATTCGCCTTTGAAGAACGCTTTGCTCAATTTATCGAGCAAGCAGGTATTACGTTGCCCGAAGCATTCAAGCAAGCAGAGAACTATTCAGCAAACCTTTGGACCAACCAAGGGTCTCCGTGCATATGGTACCCATACCCTTCCCAAAATCCCGCACGGTCGTTCGCCATAAATTCAATGCCGCGCAGCCATTTCGCGCTTTTCCAGAAATAGAGGTGCGGGAGCAGAAAGCGTAAAGGATGACCGTGCTCGGGTTCGAGTGGCAGGTCATTGTATTTGTACGCCAGCATCGTCTTTTCATCCATCAACGCATCTTCGAGCGGAACGTTTGCAGTAAAACCGTGTTCGCTGTGAAGCATGATGTATCGCGCTTCGGGTTTTGGTTTTGCCGTTTCCATCACCCAATCCCATGGCACCCCTTGCCATTTCGTATCAAACTTGCTCCAACGCGTCACACAATGAATGTCGGTAACCACTTGAATCGTCGGTAGTTTGGTGAATTCCTCCCAATTCAGACGAATTGGATTTTCCACGAGGCCCCAAATTTTGAAATCCCATGTGTTCGGGTCGAATTTTGGAACGCTGCCGTAATGCAGCACCGGAAACTTTTCCGTAAGATATTGCCCCGGCGGCAAACGTCCTTCTTTGGAATCAAACGGACGTGTCGGGTTTGCTTTTTTCAGCCGCAGCACTTTGCCTAACGGATCCCATGTACCCACAAGTCTTTCCTCCTGCTTGGTACTCCTCCAAGCGATACATGAACACTCCAACACAACCCTCGTTTGAGGTTACGCTTCATTTGTCTTGGCACATTCCAAAATGTTACGCCTACCCGCATTACAAATGCATCGACGGATTCAAGGGCAGGTGGATTCGTACGCTTGTGCCGCGTTCTGCATTTTCGGCAGGACTGACGAGTTCGATTTTCCCTTGATGCGTTTTAAGGATTTGTTTGGCGGTGAACAAGCCCCAGCCGAGCAGCGAATTGGATTCGCCGCCTTTGGTCGTAAAGCCCGGTTCAAACACATGCGGCAAATGTTCCGGCGCAATTCCGATACCCGAATCGGACAGCGTCGCAATCACGCGTTCGGCATCTGCGTCGTGGCGCGTCACGAAAACGATTTCCCCCCCCCCTCGCAATGCTTCGACCGCGTTTTGCAAAAGCACCAGCAACACTTCTTGCAGTTGGTCGGGATGGCCATGCAGCGGCGGCAGCGTGTCGTCCAATTGCGTTTGCGCAACAATGCCCCAGCGTTGAAACCGGTCATGATACATCTCAAAGACATCGCGCGCGATGTCGTTAAAGGAAAACTCGATACGCTCGCGTTTCGCGCTTGTGGTGACCTGCCGGAACGACGCCGTCCATCCGGCAATGCGGCGCGCATGTTCAATGATTGTGTTGGTCCGTTCCGTCGTCTCGCCGTCTTGCCCGTGCAGCAGGGCGATGATTTGCGCGTTGCCAATAATCGGCGTGAGCGCGTTGTTGATTTCGTGTGCCAAACTCTGTGCCAAACTTGTCACCGCCGCGCGCCGCGCAGCACTCACCAATTGCAACTGCGTCTCGCGCAGTTCGCGTATCACGCGTTCCAGTTCGCGCAGCTGCGCCGCTTGTTCGCGGGCGCGTTGTTCGGCGTCGGCGCGCCACCTGCGAATTTCTTGCAAATCGGCAAAACGCGCGACGGCAAGTTCAAGCGCGCGTTCCAAATCGTCTTCGCGTACCGGTTTCGTCAAAAAACCGCTCGCGCCTGCAAAGACCGCTTGCTCTAACGTTTCGCGGTCATCCAGCGCGCTCACGACGACGATCGGTGTCAGCATCTCGCGCGTCAATTCCGACATTGCCGTCCAGCCGTCCATCACCGGCATCCGCAAATCCATCACCACCACATCCGGCTCCAATTGCCGCGTCAAGGCAATCGCCTCGACGCCGTTCTGCGCGGTGCCGACAACCAAATGCCCCAGACGCATCAAAGTTCGTTTGAGCAGCTCGGCGGGTAGCGCTTCATCTTCGGCGATTACGACACGCCACGCGTGCGTGGGTGTGGGCGAAGGTTGCGCGCGAAATGCGGTCAGGTCACCTCGTGTGAAATTCATTCGTCATCGTCCTTTGACATGCCTTCCTGCTCGCGAGCGGAGCAATTTACATCTCGGCAAGTTGGAAGCGAATCTCGGCGCGTGTCCACGCCGCGCGCCGTTCCAGATGAAAACGCCCATGCAAATCTTTTTCCACCAAAGTGCGAACCAGATTCAAACCCAAACCCGCATTCGTGTCAACTGCAAACTCGCCGGGCAAGCCGGAACCATTGTCTTCCATATAACATTCAATCTCGCGCGCCAAACCGACGACGGTGAACCGCAAAATCGGCAATTCGCCTGCGCCCGTATTTTCAAACCCATGCCGCAGTGAATTGGTCGCCAACTCATTCAAGACGAGCGCAAGGGTGGTCGTTTGACGCGCGCCGACCTGGACCAAATCGCCGTCCACTATCACTTGAATCGGCGCGCCGGGGCGCGCGAGATTGCGTACCGTATCGTTGAGGACCTGGCGCCCCAAATCCACCAAACTCACGCGCGCGTCGCCCGAACGCGCCAACAGCGCATGAGCGAGCGCCATACTCTGCACCCGTCCCAGTGTTTCGCTCAAAATTTGTTCGCGCGTATCCGGCGGTTCATCCAGTGCCAGGTACAACAGCGAAGTGATCGCCGCAAGATTATTTTTCACGCGATGTGAAAGTTCGCGCAGCAGCGCCGCTTTGACTTCGGCATCCCGTTTGGTCTGTTCGTACAGGCGCGCGTTTTCAATCGCAATCGCCAGCTGATTCGCAAAGACGACCATCAATTCTTCCGTGTGCGCGTCGAACGCATTCGGCGCTTTGGCTTCCAAATTCAATACGCCTATCACGTGCGCGCCCACGCGCAGCGGCAGACAAAGTTCCGACATCATGTGCGGCGATGTGCTGTGATAGCGCGGGTCACGCGTCACATCGCCGAGCCGCACGCTGCGCCCATGTTCCACGACCCAGCCGCTCACGCCTTCGCCGCGCGGAATGACCAATTCGGAAAGCGGATAGTCAGTGCCGGTAATCACAAACGGTACCAACGCCGAGTCCCCTTCGCGCACCAGACTCACTTCGCCAATATCAAAATCGGTGAGCCGCGCGGCGGCTTCCAGCGCGCGGGTACCCAATTGGTGAGTGTCCAACGTCCCGCCCAACTCGCGCGCAAAGCGATAGAGCGCTTCCGTTTCTTGCAAACGACGTTCCGCATCACGGAACAATCGCGCATTTTGAAGCGCGAGCGCGGCTTGATTTGCAAGACTTTCCGCCAGCTGCAATTCGTCCGCGTCAAACGTGCGCGGGCGTTTGCGTTCGCCCAATTCAACGCAACCAATAATTTCACCTTTGGCAATCAGCGGCACAAACACATACGCGCGCCACTGATATTGATGCAGCCAAGTCGCTACGTCCGGCTCAAGGTCCGATTGGTCCTCGCGGAATGCTTGCGCGTGTCCCATCCCGTACATGGTCATCGCTTCTTCGAAAGACGACATTGGAAAGCGCATGCCGCTGGGCGTGTGGACGGCAAGGAGAGGGTCACGGTCCAACAACGTGATCATTTCGCGATGTTCCAAATCCGTTTCGGAAATTGTGCAGCTGTCCACATTGAGCGCAGCAATAAACTGGTCCGCCACTTGTGCCAACACCGCTTCCAGTTTCAAATCGGCGTTCACGGCTTGACTTGCCGCGTGCAGTGTGCGGACCTGCGCCAACGCTTGCTGCGTTTCTTGAAACAGACGCGCGTTCTCCATCGCGATGACGATTTGATTCGCAAAGGTTGTCAGGAGCTGAACGTCCGAGGGCGACAAAACTCGTTTGTTCGCGGTCTCGTCTGCACTGCGCGTCGTTTCCACGTTCAGCACGCCGATGACGCGTTCTCCGGCAATCAGAGGCACCGCGATTTCCGATTGCACATCGTCCAACGCCGCGATAAATTCCGGGTCGCTTTTCACATCCGGCAAAAAAATTGTTTCGCGCTGCATCACCGCACGCGCGGCAATGCGACGCCGCAGCGACAGGCGCGTGACGGGTACCGGATATCCCCGCTGCACCTGCAGTTCCAGATGGTCGCCCTCCAAAAAATAGATGCCGACTTGTTGATAGCCCAGCATATCGCCCAAGGCGTTCACGCTGGATTCACAAATCGCGCGCAAGTCGAACGTGCTGTTAATCGAGCGGCTGGCTTCATGCAATGCCTGCAATTCGCGCGTGCTCGTTTGCGCGGCTTGGTACAACTGTGCGTTGATTAACGCGACAGCCGCTTGCGATGCCATCGTCTGCACAAAGCGCACATCATCCGGTGTCCAAGCCCGCGGCGCGCGCGTTTCCCATAAACTCACATAACCCAACAATTGATTCGCCGCCGCCAGCGACACACGTAAAATCGTATGCACCCGCTGCTGTTGCATATGCTCGCGCGTTTGCTCCGAAAGCGTTGGGTCGGCGATATGGGTGAGGCTGACCTGGTGCGCCAGCACCTCGCGCACTTCCGGCATCACCTCGATACTCCAGCGTTTCTTCACCGCCGCGCGTTCCAGCGCGTGCGCATGTTCCGAAAAATATTCGTGCGTTTGTTCCAATTCATGCCGCACGCTGTCGGCGCGCACAAAATACGCGCTGGTCGCATCGAGCGCGCGGACCAATTGTTCCAGCAGACGCGCGATGACTTGTTCCGGGTCGAGGGTGGACGCGGTGGCGCGGAATCCTTCAAACAACAAATCCAATTCGCGCACGCGTCGCTGCACCTGCTGGAAATAACGGGCGCGTTCCAGCGCACTGGCGGTCTGATTCGCCAAGAGCGACAAGGTTTGAATATCGGTTGTATCAAAATTTCGTTCGTTCCGCGTGCTGATGGAAATGACCCCGACAACCTGTTCCCCGACGAGCATCGGCATGGAAATCCCCGCGCGATAACCCAGCTGCGGCATGAGCGGATTGACAAAGCGCAAGGTCGCGGGTTCCGCCTCGCTCCAATGGACAGGATATTTGGTCAGGAACGCGGCGCCCGGTGTGGATTCCATGCTCGGTGCAAAGGGCTGGTCCTTGAATACTCCGGGAACACTGCCGAAATTCGCGTGTGACACCAACTGCCCATCCGGATTTGGCAAAAAGACAATCGCCGTCTCGCAGGTCAACGCGCGTACCGCCGCCGCAGCCGCCTGGTCGAGAATCATTTGTGGTTCGGTGGTTTCGAGCAGCGTGGCAGAAATTTCGCTCAGCGTTTTTTGCGCGTGAAGGCGCGTTTGCAGCGCGCCGACCAAGTCCGCGTTTTCCATCGCGACAGCGGCTTGCGCGGCGAACAAACTGGTGAGGCGCAATTCCTCTTGATTAAACATCGGACGGTCACGGTGGCGGTGCAGAGTGATGACGCCGAGTACACGCTCTTGCCATTTGAGCGGCACACTCAGCACTCCCGCAAAGTTCGAGCTGTCTTGCGACGCGAGACGTCCTTCCCACGTGGTATAGTCTGCGACAATCATCGGTATCCCGGTCTGTGCGACGCGACCCGCCAACCCTTCGCCGAAACGTAACCGATACCCGGCATAATCGCGTGCGAGATTGAACGAAATACGCACAACCAATTCCCGCCGGGTTTCGTCCACAATATCCAACGTACAGCTGTCCGCCTGAATCAAATCTACCGCGCTTGAAACAATCGAATGCAGCACCGCATCCAAATCGCGTTCGGCGGTCACTTTTAAAGAAAGCACCCGAATTGCGTCGAGCTGCGCGGCGCGCGCTTTTTCAGATTCAAACAAACGGGCATTTTCCAATGCCGCCGCCAGTTGGTCTGCCAGCGCTTCGAGCGCGGTAATATCGTTGGGGGTGAATCCTTCGGACTGTTCGCTTTGAATGTCGAGGACGCCAATCACCGTTTCGCCGCGCCGCAGCGGGATTGCCAATTCGGAGCGGACGGGGTCCGTCTGATTTTTGGGAAACGGCGAAACATACCGCAGGTCTCTGCGCGTGTTTGGACAATAGTACGTGTTCCCCGTAGCATTCACGTATCCGATGATGCCATCCGCCAAGCTCACCGGAAATGCCAAAAACGGCGTGAGTCCGCCCACATTCGCGACGAGCTGCACGCCCGGCTTGTCTTCCTCGCGCACCAGTACCGCAACATTGTAATAACCGAACTGGGTGCGAATCATTTCACCGGCTTCACGCATCAGCTGTTCTGCGGGCATGAGCCGCGCCGTGCGCGACGCAATGCGATTCACGAGCGCCATTTGCGCGGCGCGGCGGCGCTCCGCCTGGAGCGAACGCGCTTTTTCTAACGCAGCTGCCATTTGGTTCGCGAGCGTTTCCATCGCGCCAATGTCATTCACGTCGAACGCGTCACGCGCCTCGCTTTCGACATCCAGAACGCCAATGACATTTCTGCCGCTGACCAGCGGGACGCACAATGCGGAATTGGCAACTCTGTCCGGGTCCGCCGAATAACGCGGGTCATTGTTCAAGTCGCCGCTATAAATGGTTTGGCGCGTGAGCGCGGCAAGTCCGATGAGACCGCGTTCCGCGTTCCACCGATTGCCCAAAGGATACAACGCCGAGTTTGGACCGGCGGCGAAACGCTGTTCCATCTCGTTTCGCGATGGGTCGTACAGCGAAACGCAAACGTGATGATATCCAAAGCGTTCTTGCACCAATTGCACCATCGTTCGCACAATCGTATCGGGGTCTGAAAAGATTGCCGCGCGCGCGGCAATTTCGCTGACGAGCGCAAGCTGCGCCGCGCGTTTTTGTTCCAACGCGAGCACGCGCGTTTTGGTAAGCGCGGCAGACACTTGATTCGCGAGCAAGGTTAACGCGTCAATGTCCGTCGCATCAAACGTGTTGGGCTGTGTGCTTTCCAGGTCGAGGACGCCGATAATGTTGCCTTGCGCGCGCAGGGGAATGGCGAGTTCGGAACAGATGGGGTCGCGTGCGGGGTACGGCGAATAATAGTGCGGGTCGGTGCGCGTATCGTACGCCAGATACGTTTGGCCCGTCTGCGTGACATAACCCACAATGCCGCGTTCGACCGATTGCCGTATCATTTTTGCATCGAGTTCGGCAAGCGTATTGAATGCTGCGGCGACGTGCAATTCGTTGGACGCGGCATCGAGCAACAACACGCTGACGACATCGTAACCAAAGCGTTCTCCCACCTGGCGCACGAGCGGCTGAATAATTTGCTCTGCGTTTTCGGCGGTGCTGACCTGGGCGGCAATGTTGGTAACGAGTTCGAGCTGCGCCGCGCGTTTGCGCTGCTCGGTGAGCAAGCGCGCTTTGTCGAGCGCGGAAGCGGCTTGCTGCGCCAGCGCGGCGAGCGGCGCGCGGTCATTGTCGTCCAGCTCTTTGCCCCAAATCAACAACATGCCGCTCACGTTGTCCTGAGTGAGCATCGGCACGTACAACATGCTATGGGCTTCGGCTTGGGTGACCAAGAATTGGAGAACGGGTCGCGGGATATTTGGCAAGAGCCGCGCGGACGATTCCAAAATATCCATCACGAAAATGGGAAAGCGTGTGGTGACGGCGCGCGCAAGTTCTACTTTTTCATGCACAAAGAGACGCACCTGACGGATGTCCAAATTGGCTTGCGCCTGGGCAAATTCGACGAGGCGATTGCTAAAGGAAACATGCGCGACGCGGAAGGAAACGCCCGGCTCTGCCCATTCTAAAATCGCGCAGTGTAAATTGACGCGTTCGAGCTCTTCGGCGATGGAACTGTAGACTTGCTGCGGCGTGGTGGATTCTTGGACGCGCAGTGCGACGTTGTTAATCAACGCCCAGCGCTGCTGCTCATGCTCGGCGAGGGCGCGTTCGGTTTCTGCCGTTTGCTGCGCGTCGCGCGAACGACTCAGCAGAATCGTGGACATGGACGCGGTGAAAAAGGCGACATAGATGAGCGCGCCGAAGATCAAAATCTGTGCCGTACTTTGAATCGCGAACGGGATCGCGCGCGGGTCATTGTCAAGACCGAAAATCGCCATCCCCAAATGTATGAGAAAGAGGAGCGAGATGAGCGCGGTAATTCGGACAAAGGCAACGCGTCCCAGCAGCAAGATTGTGTTGAGCGCGATGATGATGTAAATGGCCAGATAGCCGCTTTGCATACCGCCCAACATGTGAATCGTAAGCGCGCTTGTGGCAATGTCGACGATGAACGACAGCGTGAGGACGCGAACGGGGTCAAAACGGCGGAGCAGCGGGAGGAGCGCAAGACTGGCAACCAGGTCAAGGGCAATGAGGGCAATGAGCCAGGGCAGCAAAGGAATCGGGGCGATGCCCAAGAGGACGAACCCGCTCAGCAGCGCGAGCGCAAGCACGACCATGCGCCCGCGATTCCAGGCGCGATAGTACTGTTTGCCAAACTCGGTCATAGGCGGAACAGTCCCTCAATTCCCTCAATGCTTGGGACATGCTTGGCTGCTGTCCAAAACCATGCGCGCTGCGAACACCTGTGGCGTCCGCAGCGCGCGCATTGCTTTCCGAGCTTACGATGATGGCACACCATTGTGGAGGATGCCCCTCTTGTTTTGCGTAGAACCTACCTGGAAGGCGACGCTTGAACGACTCTTTGTGCGGGATGTGCAAGAGCTGGTGCCGAGTCAAAGAATCGGCTCATGCGGCATCAGTGCATGTTTAACCAAGCTCTCGGGCGTCCACTCGGTCAAATCGTAAAGAATTGTGCGTTGGTCGAGAGCTCACTCACAAGTTGTTCAGTGATGCACCAGCGTAGTGCAGTTACCAAGGTACGTCAATGGGAATATCGCAACCGCGCAGCAATCCCTTACACATCAAGCCGCGCATTTTTGGCGTGCGTTTGAATGAACCGCTTGCGCGGCGGCACTTCGTTCCCCATCAGCATATCGAACGTGCGGTCGGCTTCGGCGGCATCTTCGACGGTCACTTGGAGGAGTGTGCGATTTTCGGGATTCATCGTCGTTTCCCACAACTGTTCGGGATTCATTTCGCCGAGACCTTTGTAACGCTGCAAATCGAATTTCCCGTTTTTGTTTTTCTTGCGGAGTTCCTCCAATGCATGGTCATCGTACAAGTACTGTTCTTCTTTGCCGATTTTGACTTTGTACAGCGGCGGCTGCGCGATATACAAATGTCCGTGTTCGACGAGCGGCTGCATGTAGCGAAAAAAGAACGTGAGCAAAAGGGTGCGAATGTGCGCGCCGTCCACGTCGGCATCGGACATGAGAATTACGCGCGAGTACCGCAGGTTCGTCATATCGAACCCGTTCCCCACGCCGGTGCCAATCGCGGTAATGAGCGAACGGATTTCTTCGTTCTGCAGCATCTTGTCGAGCCGCGATTTTTCCACGTTCAAAATTTTTCCGCGTAACGGCAGAATCGCTTGGAACGAACGGTCGCGTCCCATTTTTGCAGTGCCGCCCGCGCTGTTACCTTCCACGATGTACAGTTCTGCATTCTCCGCTTCGCGTTCCGAACAATCCGCGAGTTTGCCCGGCAGCGACAACGACTCGAGCGCGCTTTTGCGAATGACCAAATCGCGCGCTTGGCGCGCGGCTTCACGCGCGCGCGCGGCGGTGATGCCTTTTTGAATAATCTCTTTGGCTTCTTTCGGATGCTCTTCGAGCCATTCGCTGTACGCTTCGCCGACAACGGACTCGACTTGGGTGCGAACTTCGGCGTTGCCGAGTTTCGCTTTGGTCTGCGATTCAAATTGCGGCTCTTGCAATTTCACCGAAACAATCGCGGTGAGTCCTTCGCGCACATCTTCGCCCGTGAGCGCGTTCTCGCCTTCTTTTAAAATTTTGTTGCGCCGCGCGTAATCGTTGAGGGAACGCGTGAGCGCGCTGCGAAAACCGGTGAGGTGCGTGCCGCCGTCGCTCGTGTTGATGTTGTTGGCGAATGTGAAAACCGAATCGTTGTAATCGGTGGTGTACTGAATCGCCGCCTCGATGTAATTGCCTTCAACGGGCGCGCCGACATGAAACGGAGCGTGCAGCGGTTTGCGATTTTTGTTCAAGTAGCGCACGAACGAGGTGATGCCGCCTTCAAAATAAAATGTCACTTGGCGGTCAATTCGTTCGTCCATGAATGTGATGGTGAGACCTTTGGTCAGAAATGCGCTCTCACGGAAACGCTGCTGCAATACTTCGAATTTGTAATCCACGTTTTTGAAAATCGTTTTGTCGGGCAAAAATGAAACGGTTGTGCCGGTGCGTTCATCTTTGGGATATTTGCCGACGGGCTTGACATCGCTTTGCGGATTGCCGCGCTTGTACTTTTGCGCGAACACTTGGCCATCGCGCCGCACACGCGCTTCGAGCCAATCGCTCAACGCGTTGACCGCGCTGACGCCGACGCCGTGCAACCCCGATGCGACTTTATACCCGCCGCCGCCGAATTTGCCGCCCGCGTGCAGTTTGGTCATCACGACTTCGAGCGCGGACTTGCCCGTTTGCGGATGAATGTCAACGGGAATGCCGCGCCCGTTGTCCGTCACCGTCACCACGTTGTCGTTATCAATCGTGACCGTAATGTGATCCGCGCTGCCCGCGAGCGCTTCGTCAATCGCGTTGTCGACGACTTCGTACACGAGTTGATGCAAGCCGCGAATATCCGTCGAACCGATGTACATGCCGGGACGACGGCGCACCGCTTCCAGTCCTTCGAGGACTTGGATTTTGTCGGCGGTGTAATTTTCGGTTGGAATGTTTTCGAGTGCGAGGTCTTTGGTTTTGGGCATGGTTCACCTTGTTACGTTGTTGATGGAACGAAGCGAGCAATGGACTTGTTCAACACGCGAATCGTTTGGCGCGGCAATTCGACCTGGACAAAATAATTTGCAGGGTACAAATAGTCCTCACCACTTTCGTCAAGCACGCGCAAGTCGCCATCTTTTTCTGCGGCGTGGTCTGGCACAATGCGATAGAGTTTGAGGATTTCTAACGACGTGGGATATTCTTGGTTGTCAATGCAAATCGCATATCGAACAGACCTTGGTCGTTGCTTTGTTTGTGTTTTCAAGTTTTGCATACTTTCAACTCACATAGCGTTTTCGCTTGAATTCTTTGCGTCCTATTCCTTGTGCTTCATACCAATGCAGCTCTGCGCGTCGTACTTGACCATTGCGTAATTGAATCAAGGCAATACCTTTCAACTTGCGCCATCTTCCTTTCCCATACATTTTACGGAGACGATTGATTTCGCGGATGGAGCTGCCGACGGCGATAGCTTCGATATCTGTAATTTCACTAATGATTTCAAAAGCAGGCATGTTGTTGTAAAAAACAGTTCTATTGTTTCTCCAACCGTTCCTTCAACTTCTCCAGCGCCTTCTTCGCGACCGGCAATCTCACCCGATTCAACATCATCAAATAAAAAATGTATTGCCCCAATGATAAATCAAAATTCACCGTGCGCGTGACACGCGTTCTGTTTTCGATTTTTTCAAACGTAAAGCGATGCGAAAATGTTCCCGTCTCGTCACTGCCTGAAAAGGCAAAAACAGTCGGCGCAGAAAATTCGGTGACGAGCAAATCGGCGTGAAATGCGCGCGCGCGCATTTGCGTACGAACGATATTTTTTCCTGATGCCGAGTGGTGAATCGTCGCGCGGCTCGACGCGCAATTCATTCCCTGCCCATTCGCCGTGTTTCGATAAATCCGAAACGTACGCAAACACCGCGTTCGGTTCCGCGCGAATTTCAGTCGAAACAGAAAATGTAGGAGACGGCATTTACGTTTGACGTTTGACGTTTGACGTTTCACGTTTCACGTCCGTACTGCTTCATCATCTCGTCCGCAAACGGTCTGCCGCTCGCGCGATAATTTTCAATCACCACATGCGCACCGTACGGCACGCGGCGAAATTCCAACGCGACGCGTGCGCCTTCGACGGTCAACACCGCATATTCGGCGACGGCATCGAATTTGTAATCATCTTCGGGTTGATGATGCCTGGACGCGAGTCCCACGCTGCCCGGATTGAAATGAAACGAGTCACCGACGCGGCGCAAAAATTGTACGTGCGTGTGTCCGCCACAGTAAATGAATTGCGCGTCGCCGCCCAATGCCTTGACAAATGTTTCGTATGGCGTGTCGGGCAGCAGAATTTCATCATACGACGCGGGCGTGCCGTGATAGCACAATAAATTTTTCGCGTCCGAAAGGGGAATTGTAATCGTCGGCTGAAACGATTGAATGAACGCGCGGTCATCCTCGGACAATTGCGAGAGCGACCATTCGCGCACCGCTTTCATTTTTTGAAAACGTTCGACCGAAATTTTTTCGTTTGGTCCAATTTCGTCGCCGCCCGAAAGCAGCCACGCGTCGGCATTCCCCATCACAATCGGAATCGCCAACGAACGCAAACGCATCACCGTTTCGCGCGGTTGACAGCCGCCTTGAATCGCGTCGCCGAGACACACCATCGCGTCGGCGGGATGCTTTTCCAAATCGGCGAGCGCGACATCGAGCGCGTACGCGTTGCCGTGAATGTCGGAAAGAATGGCGAGGCGCATAAGACTCCTCACTTGCTGTTATCGGCAAACCATTTGGAATGATAAAGGAGGTGTTACTTTTTCGTCGGCTTGACGGCTTGGCGCATTCGTTCAAACGCGTTGAGACGGTCTTGGTAATAGACCATTGACGCGGCGAGCAACGCGGTGCCGATGAACGCATTCGCCACAATCCCAATCACAACGCCAAACGTACTCACCGTAAAACCATCCCAGATAATCGCCATGCCGCGGTCCAAGAATACGGACAAGGCGACAAGTCCGAGAGTGGACCAAAAGAACGCGCGAAACAAAAGCGTACTGCGTTTCAATGCTTCCCGCACGCCGATATCACTCACTGCCGCCGCGCTCGGCACAAAGAAAAAGTAAATGAAAACCCAAAACAGTCCGACCGTGATGAGCAGCATGACAAAACCCGCAAACCCCGGACTGTTGAAGACAGCTGTTAGCAATAACAACACCAGTACCGCCCCGGACAAAAAGCCTGCCAACAGCGCCGCAAACAAAATCAACCGCAGCCACAATTTGGCGACACGAAGCAACGAGGCGCCCGCGACAGGTGTCTCCAAGGGACGCACGCCCTGCGCAATCCATTCCAAATACAGCGCGACGAAGAACAGCCCCAGCAAAAAAAATGACACAAACAAAAAAAGGAACACTGCCGGTTCCAGCACCGGAATCGAGGATGTCCACGCGGGGACGGGGCTCGGCACATCTGCCGCGTCAACGGCGAGGAGGGTTGGCAGACGCGTTACGGCATTCAACATAGTCGCGACAATTCCGAGCACATTGAATGCTTCGATAGCTTGTTCGAGCGAACGGCGCGTTCCCTCTGCCACTTGCGGGTCGGTTTGCAAGGCGGCAACGTTCAATATCTGCCGCATATAGGGACGAAACATTTCCGCCAACGAGAGGCGCGGCAAAATCCACAGCACCACATCCAAAACAATGGGTACGAGCAAAGTCCACGGACGCCGCCACACCAGCCCCAGTCCCGCGCTCACGGATTCAATCACGCCGAGCGGTTTTTGTTCAGCCACAGTACGGGTGTTTGTTTGTCGCATTTTTTCCTTTTCGATTCATAACGCGCCGATTATACGCGCGCCGTTTTCCACTGTCAAAGATTTTTTTCACCATAGAACGAATTTTCGATTTTTCGCGCATCGCAAAGCGCGCATCGCAAATCAAGAATCACTCCATCATCCCATCACCCAATCACCTAATCACCCCATCACTCTCTTTTCCTCAATCCCAACGCGAGCCAAAAACCGATGCCCGACATGACAAAGGTCAACACAAATAACAGTTGAAAACCAAACAAGTCGAGCAGCGTTCCACCGATGATAGGAATGAATGTCGCGATGCCGAGCAACGTATTCGTGAATCCAATGTACAACGTGCGTTCATTCGGCGGCGCGATGTTGAGCAAGTACGTGGGGAACGCAATGTTCGCCGCCGTGCGCGCGACCCCGTACGCGACAAAAATAATACTGAACGCGAACGCGACGGAACTTGCCGCGCCGACTGCGCCAAAGCCAAGTGCCAGCAGCGGCATCACGGGTGTCGCGGCGGCTGCCAACACCAAGACCCAATTCAATTTGTGCCGGTCACTCAAATACGACAAGACCGGGGTCGCGAGCAGCGCCGAGAATGTCGTCAAGCCGATATACAGACCGACAATCGAATCGGGTGCGCCCAATTGACGCGTCGCATAAATCGCATAAAACGGCGTCGCCAAATCGCCCGCCGCCAAAACAAAGCGCGTGACCAGATACCGCCGGTACGCGTGATTCTCGCGCACAATGTTTTGCGCGGCGCGCCACTGCTGCGAAAATGTCATCGCTTCGCCTTGAATCGTTTCGCGCGGTTCGCGCACTTGGGCAAACAACAACAACCCCGTTCCAATCGCGCCGAATGCGACCACAAACAAAATCCCAAAATTTTCGGGAAATACAAACCCGCGTTCGGGACTCAATGCGATGGCGACCAAATAACCCGCGAGCAGACCCGTCGCCGTGCCGGAAAATTCGCGCCAGCCAAAAAACGAGCCGCGTCGTTGAATCGGAATTACTTTGGCGACAATCGTCATGAACGCGTTGCCTGCAAAGCCCGCCGCAAACGAATAAATGGTTATCAACACAAAAAAAACAATCAGCAGCAGCGTCGGGTTTTGCGCGCCGAACCAGTACGTGGCGACGACGATCAAGAACCAACACAGAATACGCACGACCGCGACGCCAACATACACCGGCTTTTTCAACGGCAGCTGCTGCAAGCGATGCGAAACGAGAAACTGCGGCATGAACCAACCGCCATTGTAAATTGCCGACAGCAAGCCAACGAGAAAACTCGAACCACCCAATGCGGTGACGAACAATGCAAGGGTCAACGAGGGCGCAATCAACGCGTCCACGAATCCAAAAATCGCGCCGTTAAACAAACCGATGGTGTAATTGTAGCGAAGATTTTTTTCGATAAAGGCAGACATGAGAATTGGAGATTAGAAATTGGAAGTTGGATGTTGGATGTTGGATTTTGGATGTTGGATGTTGGATGTTGGATGTTGGATGTTGGAAATTGGATGTTGGATAGGATATTGGATTGCGCTGCGCGATGCGTCATTATAAGCCGTTACAGGGGTTAAGCAATTTGCGCGGCTATCCGCAGGTAGCGTTGCGCGTTAGTCCTTTCCCGGCTTGCACACGAACCTCTGGCGCTGGGACATAAAGCCAGTGGAAATCCAAAATTGATTATGTTATACTTGCCGCGATGACTGTTGTGTCCGACGCGCGCCGCCGCGAATTGATTGAACGCGTCAGCGCGCAGATTGTCGCGTGGAATTTGCGCGAACCTGCGATTGTTTTTTTGACCATGCACGCGCCGCTGGCGTTCTTGGGCAGTCAGTTTCTCATTGCCGCGCAGCCATTTGTCGGCATTGCGGCAGGGGATCGATTCGCACGCGATGTTGCGGTGCTCTTTGAAGACCCGCAAAACATCGAACAACTCATCGCACGTTTGGAGGACCGGAGTATCACCGAACCGTCTCTCCAGACCGACATCCAACGTCCGACCTCTAATTTCTAATTTCCATGTTTCAGGTTTTTTCTGACCTTCTCACCGCTTCCGGAATCGGCGCGCAACAAGCATGGATGCTTGCGGTGTTTCTGCCGTTCCTGATTCCATTTTTTTATCTCTTGTATCGCGCGCCGCGTTCCAGTTTGCGCCCGAAACTGCGCGCGATTCCTGCCTACGATTCGCTCAAGAAATTATTTTCCTTCGCAGCAGAGACGGGCCAAGCAGTGCATGTTTCTGTGGGAACGGCAGGCGTAAGCAGCACGCAAACGGCGGACACACTGGCAGGATTGTACGCGTTGGAATTTTTGGCAGACCGCGCGGCGAACAGTGACATCCCGCCGTTGGTCACGGTGACGGAACCGACCGCCCTGCCTGCCGCGCTCGACCAATTGCGCCGCGCGTACGAGCGTCAAGGATATCCTGACGAATTTCGTTTTGACCAAGCGCGCTTTATTGCGCCGCCGGTGAATGGCAGCGCCGTGCCGTACGCGGCGGGCGTACTCGATATTTTGAATCACGAACCCGTGACGGCGAATGTGATGCTCGGTTCGTTTAACGAAGAATTTCTGTTGATGACGGAACCGGGCGCGCAACGCAATATGGTTCAAATCGGCGGCACAAGCAGTATAAATGTTTTGCCGTTCGTGTATCTCACCATGACCGAGCCGATTCTGGGCGAAGAGATTTACGCGGCGGGAGCGTACTTGTTGGATCGTGTGGGACACTATACGTCGCTCATCGCGCAGGATGTGTTTCGCGTGGGGATTGTGCTCTTTATCATTCTGGTCGCAATTGCGCGCTTTTTGGGACTGGATATTGCCATCGCACGTTTCTTGGGGATTGTATAATGCAGCCGCGAATCAATCTCGGAGTTTTGCTGCGTCGGCAACTGTTTCCGGTGGGATTGGCAATCGGAGTCGGTCTTATTGTCTTGCTTGGACAATTCCTCGCCAATGAGACGTTGGCGAATATCGTGAATGTTCTGGTCGCGTGGGGCGCGATTGTCGCGGCGTTCGCGCTGCTGCTCGGATTGGCGAATCTCGTCGTTTTTCATGTACAGCGTATTCTGAAACGCGAAGCACAGATGCCGTTTTCGATTTTGATTCTCGTTACTGCGCTGGTTGTATTTTTGTTGGTCCTGCCGTCGGGTGGAACGGATGCGTCAGCGCAATGGGTGCTGCGATATATTTATCAACCTCTTGAAGCATCGTTCCTCGCGCTGTTGGTCTTTTTCATTGCCACCGCAATGTATCGCGCGCTGCGCGTCCGCACGTGGGAGATGGCACTCTTTGCCCTCTCCGCGCTCGTGGTCCTCATTGGTTCTGTGCCATTCACACAAATTTTGTCGCCGTTGATTCCCGAAGCCCGCGATTGGGTGATGAATGTTCCCGCCGTCGCGGGCGTGCGCGGGATTTTACTCGGCGTCGCGCTCGGCATCATCGCCACAGGCCTACGTCTGCTCACCGGGATTGACCGTCCCTATTCCGAGTAACCTGTCACCATGATTTATTGTCCGCAATGCGGCACTCCCAACAAGCCGAACAGTAAATTTTGTAAAAACTGTGCGGCGGTGTTGATGCCGTCCACCGATGTGCGCTGTCCGATTTGTGGAACGTTGAATCCACAAAGCGCGGCATCGTGTTCGAATTGCGGCACGCGTTTGACGACGACGGCAACCGCGCCTTCCGACAAAACCACTCCGGCGGACACACCTGAAACGATTACGCCGTTCAATCCACCGGAACTCGCGCCGGACGAAACAGAAAGCGCGCGCGACGAATCTGAGCCGCCGCAGACCTCGCGCCCATCGTTTTCGCGTCCGTCGTCGGAATGGCTCAAGCGCGTGCAGAGAACACCGCCGCCCGAAACGCCGGCAAATACCTCATCCCCCCCCCCCGCTACAAGCTCTTTGAATCCGGCTGTGCCGGAGTGGCTGCGCGAGATTCAAGCCGAAGCAGAAAAACAAGCCGCAACCGAAAAGCAGGTTGCGGCCGAACGCGCTGCCCAACAAGAGCTTACCAGGCAAGAACCCGTCGCGCCTGCCAAGCCGCAGTTGAGTGAAATCAAACTCACGGGCGACGATTACGATTACAGCGACATAGGCGGACAAGTCACCGACGAAATGAAAGCCGCACTGGAAGCGAACGCGGCAAGTGTGCAATCGGTGGATGACGAAATTGCATTGGCGCGCAAATTGTTGGGGCTTGACGTTGAAGCAACGCCCACCCCCGCACCAATGATTCCCGAGCCTGTCGGAAAAATTGAGACGCCTGCGCCACCCAAAACGCAGTTGAGTGAAATCAAACTCACGGGCGACGATTACGATTACAGCGACGTTGGCGGCGAAGTGACTGATGAAATGAAAGCCGCGTTGGAAGCGAACGCGAGCAAGGTGCAATCGGTGGACGATGAAATTGCATTGGCGCGCAAATTGTTGGGCTTGGAGGTGGAACAGGAAACGGTTTCGCTCCCCATGCCTGCTGTTGCGGAACCTGTTGCAGAAATTGAAAGACCACAACCGCCCGCAGCGCAAATTGAAACGCCAACCGTTCAAGAACCCATTGCGCGTTCTGAAAAAATTGCGACAGCTCCGCAAGTTGAAACACCCGTAACATTGCAAGAACCGATACAAGCCGAACCTCCCGCGCCGCGCGAACCCGTTGCCACGATTCCACACGCGCCCCCGCCTGCACCACCCAAGCCGCAGTTGAGTGAAATCAAACTCACGGGCGACGATTACGATTACAGCGACATAGGCGGACAAGTCACCGACGAAATGAAAGCCGCACTGGAAGCGAACGCGGCAAGTGTGCAATCGGTGGATGACGAAATTGCATTGGCGCGCAAATTGTTGGGGCTTGACGTTGAAGCAACTCCTGTCGCAGCAGCGCCCCAAGAAAAACCTGCGCTGGAGACAAAATCAGCGGCTGCTGTCACTCCGGTTGAGCCCGCTCAAGAATTACCCGACTGGCTTATTGCTCCCGCGTCAACTGCGGCAGCCGTTCCTGCCGACGCGCTCGCGGAAACATTGCAGGACAAACGCGAACCCGAAGCCGCACCGGAAATTCAAACCCCTTCAGCCGAAGCGTTGCCGTTCGAGACCGGGCGGGTTGCTGAGACCATTTCCGAATCGCCAGCCGCGCAAACGGTTGAACCGGCTCTTGCGGAAACCCTGCCGTTCGCGGAAACGGTTGCAGAAATTCCCAACCGGGAAATTCCGCGCGAACCGCCCGCCCAAGTTCCCGCTCGCGCGCCGCTTTTAGAAAGCGGCGAATTGCCGGAATGGCTGCGCGCACTGGCGCCGGAAGATTTGACGCAAGCCGAGCCGATGGCGGATGTGACGCAAGAGGGCGCGATGCCCGAATGGGTCAAAGAACTCGAGCCGAGCGCGGACGCAGGTGGAACAGGTGGGCTGTTGTCACGTCTGCCCGCGTTGGACGAGCAAGAACGGAATGACTTGCCCGACTGGCTGCGCGAACCAACAGAGCCGCCCCAAGAAAAACCCGAACCTGTTGCTGTCGAAGCCGAACCATCCCAAACGCCGCTGGAATTGCCCGACTGGTTCACGAGCGCACAGCCGGTTGGCGCAGGCGCACGTGACCCGTTCGAAGTCATTGAAACGAGCGGACCGCTCGCGGGCGTGAGTGGTATTTTGCCGCTCGCGGTGGCAATTGCCGAGCCACACACGTTGACGACGCCAACACCTGCGCGCAGTGACGGTGGACGCATTTTCCAAACCCTGCTCGCCGAACCATTGATTGCCGGAGCGAGTGTACGCCCACAGCAAAGCGCAAAACCATTTTTCACCGCGAACCATTTGCTGTACTTGCTCATTTTTTTCGCTGCGCTCGTTCCCTTGTTCTTGCCGCTTGACCAAGCGGGACTGGGACTCGACGCGTCGAACTCGGCAACCCCGTTGTTCTATGACCAATTGCGAAGCGTCCCCGCGAACAGTACGGTGCTGCTCGCGTTCGATTATTCCGCAGGCGAAGCGGTGGAACTCGACCCGGCAGCGCGGGCGATTGTGAATGATTTGGCGGCGCGGCGCGTGAATGTGATTGCATTGAGTTCGAATCCGAACGGCGCTACGATTGCGCAAAACATTTTGCAGCGCGCGCAAGAAAGCAATCCCAAATTTGTTTTTGTGAATGTCGGTTACATTCCCGGCAATGAAGCGGGCTTGCGTTTGTTGGCAAGCGGTTGGCTGCCCGCGAGTCATCAAGATGTGAATGGCGTCGCATGGGGCAGTTCGCCGTTGTCGAATCAAGTGCGCGGCATGGACGACCTCGCGCTAACTGTCATCCTCACGGGAACCGAAAACAATCTCAAGTGGTGGATGGAGCAAGTTCGCCCGCGCGTAAAATCGCCCATGGTCGCGGCGACGAGCGCGCTGCTCGAACCCCAAGCGCTCAATTACTTTAACGCGAAACAATTGCAAGCATCACTGCGCGGTCTGGCAGGCGCGGCTGAATTGGAACTTTTGACGAATACGGCAGGACAAGCGGTCAAGACCGTGGACGCGTTGTCGTTCGTCAGTTTGCTGCTCGCGGGAATTATCATCGCCGCGAACGTGATGCTGTTGATGCGGCGAAGCACAAAGTAATCAGTCATCAGAATTCAGTATTCAGTCGAGTCACTGGTTACTGATTACTGATTGCTGGAACGAAATGGATTTTCTCTTTACCGATGCGATTGGCGTTTGGGTTGCAGCGCTATTGACGATATTCGTCTTTAGTTATTTATTACGCGGCGTCGCGGGGTTCGATTTCGATTTGTTGTTTCGCGTCGCGTCCGCGCTGCTTGTCGGTACGGCAGTTGGATATATCAGTGCGGTGGTCATTCAAAATGTGCTGTTGCCCTTGATTCCTCATTTGGTGAATGATATTTCGGTATTGGCTGAGGACATCGGGAGCTTGGGAAAATGGTTGGTGCTGCTCCTGGATGTACTACCGATCTTTCTCGGCATCACCCTTTTTATCAAGCTGCTGCCAAATTTTCGAACGACGACAATCAGCAACCTGGGACTCGCGTATTTGTTCGGACTCGGCGCGGCGTTGGCGATTGGCGGCGCGTTAGCGGGCGCGCTGGTGCCGCAGCTCACCGCGACGATGCTGCAAGTCACACCGCCGGGCGACGATTGGAGTTGGGTCAATTCGCTGTTGATTGTCATTGGCACGCTCGGAACTTTTCTCGCGTTTCGTTTCATTCAACCCGGTCCGCGTACATGGCAGCGCGCGTATGACATGGTGACGCGCGGCTGGGGCACCATCGGGCGCGCGTTTTTGATGATTACGTTTGGCGCGCTGCTCGCGTCATTAATTGCTGCGCGTGTGTCTGCGTTGGTGGGGCAATTGTATTTTCTGCTGCACGACGTCTTGAACCTCATTTAGAAAATGGCTGACCTTCCTGTTTCCATTCTTGTTGCCGATGTGGGCGCGGTGGCGACCAAAGTCGGACTGATTGACCTTGTGGCGGGCGAATATCGTCTCGTGGGCGCGACGCGCACGCTCAGTACGGTGGACGCGCCGTACGACGACATGATGCTCGGCGTGCGTCAAGCCATCATGCAGCTCGAAGCATTGACGGGGCGGCGTTTTTTGAACGCGGAAAATGCGCTCATCAAACCGACGCGCATTGACGGCGACGGTTCGGACGCGTTCGTCGCGGTGACGAGCGCGGGTTTGCCACTCCACACCGTCGTCATCGGGCTCTCGCGCGATTATTCGGTGGCAAGCGCACAGCAAGCGGTCAACAGTACGTATGCGGTTGTCGAACACACGATTGCGGTGGATGAAGAATCGGGACGTTGGGGCACGACGGCGAGCGACGGGCGCGCGGGCGGCGCGAGCGCGGCGGTGGAAAAACTCGCGACGTTGAAACCCGATTTGGTTGTGATGGTGGGCGGGATTGACGGCGGCGCGGTAGCGCCCTTGCGCGAAATGGCAAACATTGTCGCGGCGGTTGGCGCGGCGATGGACGAATCGCAAAGACCGCTCGTCATTTTCGCGGGCAATCGGGAAGCGCGGGGCCAGGTGGCGGAACGCATCGGCGGCTTGATGCAAGTGAGCATGGTGGACAATGTGCTGCCGTCCCTGGACCGTTTGAATCCGGCGCCGCTGCAAGCCGAAATCGAAACCCTGTATCGCAAACGCCAAATTGAGACACTCCCCGGTTTTGATAAACTCGCGGCATGGTCCGAAAAAGGCGTGATGACGACGGCGGACTCGTACACACGTGTGGCGGAATATCTCGCGCGCAAGTATCAATTGCGCGTGCTGGCGCTCGACCTCGGCGCGGGCGCGACGACGATGATTCGCGCCGACAGCGCGGACATGAAGCGCGCAATTGTGGAAGAACTTTCCGTCGGGTACGGCTTGGATGCGCTGCTGCAACGTGTTGAGATTGATGAGATTTTGAAATGGCTGCCCCAGCCGTTTGAAACGATGGAGGTGCACGCGCAGTTGTTGAATCAAGCCGTGCATCCGTACAGTGTGCCGATACGCTGGCAAGACGTAACCGCGTTGAATGCAGCGGGACGCGAAATTTTGAAACACACCGCGCAGGTGTGGGCAAATCAAGTGCGGACCCGTGACCCGATGGTGGGGAATGACGGCGCGAACCATTTGAGCGCGCCGAGTGAATTGCAAGAATGTGATTTGATTTTGTTGAGCGGCGCGCCGATTGCGCGCGGCAGCAAACCGACTGCGCTGTTGTTGATGCTGCTCGACGCGCTCGACGTGCGTGGAATTTTTTCGGTTGCAGCCGACAGCGTCGGACTCGTCCCCGCGATGGGCGCGGTTGCCGCCATCAATCCCGAAGCGGCAGCGCAAGCATTGGAAAATGATTGCCTCGTCACATGGGGAACGGTGTTCGTCCCCGACATTGCCGTACGCGCGGGCGAACCCGTCGTCTTGAATGTTCAGGTGGAACCGTCACGCGGCGGAAAATTGGAAGCCGATGTGAAATTTGGTTCGCTTGAATTGATTCCGCTCGGCGAAGGCGAAAAAGCGAACGTGGAATTGCGCGCGGGGCGCGGCGTCACGTGGGGCAGAAATATCAGGGGCAATGTGTTCAAGCGCGAAGTACAAGGCGGCACGGTCGGGCTGATGATTGACGCGCGCGGGCGCCCCTTGCCGCTCGACGAAAATCGGGAACGTCAACGCGCCAAAGTGCAGCAATGGATGTGGGAGGCAGGCGCGTGATTGAGTTTATTCCTCAGCTCCCCGAATCGCGCGTGGCGACGACGGCGCGCTTTCGCCGCGAACGCCGTTTGCCGATTCCGGGTGAGGTCTCCGGCGCGGTTGGTTTGCGCGTCGGCGCGCAAGATGTGATTGCGCGCGCGTATCCGCCCAAGATTCGACGCGCGCTGTCCTTGACGCGCGTCATCGGCGTGAATGAGGCGGAGGTGCCGAAACGTTTGTTGAAACAAGTGGGCGACCCCGTTGAAGCGCGCGAAATCATTATTGCCAAGCCCATCAATTTTGGCACGGCGCGTTTGGTGTACAAAGCCCCCGAAGCGGGACAGATTGCGGCGATTCAAGGCAGCTGGATGATTTTGGATATTTACGATACGCCGCTCGAAGTGCTGGCGCTCTATCGCGGCAACATTGTCAGCGTCACACCGCGTATGGGCGCGGTGATTGAAGCGCAAGGCGCGTTGATTCAAGGCGCGTGGGGGTCGGGCAAAGACGCGGTGGGTGTGATAAAATGGTTTTCGAAAACTGCCGAGGGCATTCTCGACGCAGAAGATTTGGAGGCGGACACCCGCGGAACCATTTTGGTCGCCGGACGCGGCATCACCCGCGCGGCGCTCGTACGCGCAGATGAACTGCGGGCAGCGGGCATCGTCGCCGGTTCACTGCTGCCGGAGTTGCGAACGCTCGCGGGTTCGCTCCGAGTGCCCGTGATGGTGACAGAAGGCTTTGGCGAAATTCCGATGAGCGCGCCGGTGTTTGAACTCCTGAACGCGCTGAACGGCAAAGAAGCGGCCATCAGCGCGCATTACGAACCGCGCGGACGTCACGCGGCGCGTCCGGAATTGTTTGTGCCGCTGGTCGTCAGCCGAATGCAGCAGTCAGACCAGGTTGCCGAAGCGGACCGTCCGCAAGTCAAGGGCGGAGCAGTGGTGCGCGGAACGGCAGCGCCAAACCTGGGACGCGTGGGAATTCTCCCGAACGATTTTCTTTTGCAATGGATTGCTACGGATGCCGGTACCCAATTGCCCGGTGTGCATGTGGAATGGAACGACAGCCCCGGTACGCGCGAAACGGTGCCGTGGACAAATTTAGAGTTGATTGGCTAAGCCAAGCTAAAAGTGCAAAGCGAAAAGCAAAAAGTGAGATAGTTCTTGACTTGAGCTTTGAGCTTGAAACTTTTAACTGATGGAGGTTCTATGGCAGAAGTTGCACCATCCGCCGGCGGCGGAGGCGGAAATCGAAACTTTTTGCTGATTATTGGCGGGCTGGCAGCATTGCTCTTTATCGGGCTGCTGGCGCTCGCCGCGATTTTCGTTTTGCCCGGACTTTTTGGCGGCGGTACCACAAACATTGCGGGCGTGACATCCACCCCGACACGCATTTCGATTCCCCCGACGCCGACGCGAACGCCGCAGCCATCGCCGACCCTGGTGGTCGCGCTCGTGAGTCCGGCGCCCGCAACCGCGACGGAAACGGTCTCGCCGCTTGAAGAGACGGCAACGCCGATTGCGATTACCGCGACACCTGTTTTTATCACGGCGACCCCCGTCCCCGGAGCGGGTGTAACACCTGACAAAGGCGGGCAAACGGGAAACAACAACGAATTGCCCAGTTCCGGTCTGGGCGAAGATTTGCTGCTGCTCTTGGGCGGCGGCATTGTGTTGCTGGGAATCATCATCATTGCGCGTCGAATGCGCGCCGCGTAACGCCGATTCATCGTCTGCGATTGTCACCAACCTTCGACACGAATTGTCGCAAGGATAATTTTTTACGCCCCCGAAACTTGCAACTATACGAAACACAAAACCCAACGGTATTTTTCCGTTGGGTTTTTATTTTAATTTTTAGAAAAAAATTTTTGCCGCGCGCGGACGTTAATACACCATTTCGCCCCGCACAAACGCAGCCGTGCGCGCATCGCGCGGCGCATCGAAAAATGTTTCTGTCTCCGCAAGTTCAATCAATTGCCCGTTCAGCAGCAAACCGACACGCTGTGCCAGGCGTTTCGCTTGAAAGATGTTGTGCGTGACGAGAACGACGGTGGTGTGATGTTCGCGATTCTGCGCGCGCACAATGTCTTCAATCAGTGAAACATTGTACGGGTCAAGATTCGCGGTCGGTTCGTCGAGCAATAGTACGCGCGGTTCAATCGCCAACGCGCGCGCCAATGCCACACGCTGCATTTCGCCGCCCGAAAGTGTTCGGGCGCGCGCGTGCGCGATGTTTTGCAAACCGACGCGCGTCAACATTTCGTCCACACGCGCGTTTTCTTTTTTCCCGCGCAGATTCAAACCGAACGCGATATTGTTTCGCACATTTGTATTCAACAAGACGGGACGTTGAAAAACGGTCGTGATTTCGCGGCGACGTAGGAGCGGAATATTTTCCGTTTTAACCTGTTCGCCGCGATAAAACATTTTTCCCGACGCAGGCGCTTCGAGGAAATTCAACAAACGGAGCAGCGTAGATTTGCCCGCGCCGCTCGGACCGACGAGCGCGAGGATTTCGCCGTCGAAAATGTCCAGCGCGTCCAACTGCAAAATCGTGCGCGCATTGTACGATTGGACGAGCTCGCGTAATTGAAAAAGCGATTCAGCCATCCGTCGCGCGTTGCAGGCGCAGCAGCGCGCCATTGATGAGAAACGTCATGCCCAACAAAATGATACCGAGCGCGAGCGCGAGCGCAAAGTCGCCCGTGCGCGTATTCAAAACAATCGCCGTCGTCAACACGCGCGTTTTGCCCTCGATGTTACCGCCGACAAGCATCACCGCGCCCACTTCGGAAATAATCGCGCCGAACGCGGCAACCATCGCGGCGACGACGCCGATGCGCGCTTCCTTCAATACCGTCCACATTTCTTGAAGCCGCGTCGCGCCGAGCGAACGCGCCTGTACGCGTAACTGCGAGTCAACGCCTTGGACTGCCGCCATCGTCAACCCCGCGACGACGGGAAACGCAATCATCACTTGCGCCGTAATCATCGCGCTCGGGGTAAAGAGCCATCCCAAATTTCCAAACGGTCCCGAACGCGACAACATCAAGTACACAAACAGTCCGACGACGACGGGCGGCAGACCCATTCCTGTGTACAACAGCGTGGTGAACAAACCGCGCGCGCGAATTTTTGACAGCCCCAACGCCGCGCCGAGTGGAATTCCGAACAGCATCGCCATAGCGAGCGCGACACCCGTCACTTGCAGCGACAACGACACAATTTCAAACAGGGCGGTGTCGGCTGCGAAAATCAACTGCAATGCCTGTACAAATCCGCGCGCCAAATCGTCCATAACTTATTTCACCGCGTTCGCGTAAAACAATGCTTGCCCGAATTTGTCTTTGCCGTATTCGCCAATCGCTTTTTGCGTTTCGGGCGAAACAAGCCATTGGACAAAATTTTTCGCCATCGCCGCGTTGACGCTCGGAAATTTTTCGGGATTCACCATCATCACGCCGTACGGATTGTACAATTGCTTGTCGGGATTTTGGTCAATCGTTTCGCCGCCAAAAACGATGGCGAGGTTCGGCAATTTATTGGTCCGTACGTCGAACCCACGCATCGAGAGCCACGTCGCGCGGTCGGTGAGCGTGTAAAAATTTCCTTCGTTTGCGGTAAGCAATGTTTCGCCCATGCCTTGTCCGAGCGCGTTGTACCATTTCATTTCTTTCGTCGGCATAATGCCCGCGCTCGCCCAGATGCTCAACTCTTGAGTATGCGTGCCGCTTTTGTCGCCGCGACTCGCGAACGGCGCTGCGGTGTCGGCAATCAATTTGAATGCGTCTTTGCCCGATTTCGTACTCGCGATTTTTGCCGGGTCATTTTTCGGACCGACGATAACAAAATCGTTATACATCACATCAAAACGTTCTTGCGCGTTGCCATCTTGAACAAATATGTCTTCGCGCGCGCGCGCGTGTACCAACACCACATCCGCGTCGCCTTTGCTTCCAATCTCTAACGCCTGTCCCGTGCCAACGGCGACGACATCCACTTTGCAATTAAATTTTTTTTCAAAGTCCGGCAGAATCGCCGCAAGCAATCCTGAATCGGCGGTGCTGGTTGTCGTGGCAAGTCGTAACGTACAGGCGGATGCTTGCCCTGAGCGGCGCTCGTAATCGAGCGCAGTCGAAGGGGGCGCGGCGCAACCGACGACGATGCCGAGCAGCGCGAATAAAACCATTGCGAATGAAAAATGTTTCATCGAGTTCTCTTGGTGTTGAATTTTTTCGCGCCGTATCTAATTTCGGCAATCACGCGCCCAGTGTGTGAAATATCGTAACCGGACAGTGTGCGCGCATACGCGCGAAATTCTTGCGTCTGCAATTGCGCGAACAATTTTTCGCCGCGCGCGGATTCGTACAATTCGCGCGTGACCACCAAATCAAAGCGTTCCTGTCCCAACGGAACAAAGTCCAAACGAAATTGTTCGGCGGTGGCGCGCAAGCCCGGCGCAGCGTCCGCTTGCTCTGCGACAAGCGCGCGCGCAATCGCTTCGTAGGTTGTCGCCGCGTTTGACCAACCTTGCAGTGTCGTTGGGTCAACACGCGCGGCGCGGACATGTTGCTGTAACCAGAGACGCGCGCCCGAACCCACCGGACGATTCAGCAAGCGCGCTCCTTGGCGCGCCAAGTCACGCACGCCGCGAATGCTTTTCGGATTTCCGCGCGCGACCAACAAGCCGTACTCGCGCACTGTAAATTCCACCAACAAAATATCTTGCTCGGCGACGAGATGCTGGACAAACGAAACATTGTATTCGTCCGTTTCCGTGTCGCGCAGATGGGAACCGACCACATCGGCTTGCTGCTGCGCGAGCGTGAACAATCCCGCCGTGCTGCCGAGCACATTCGTCTGCGCGTGAATGCTTTGTGCCAAATGCGCGAGCAGGGGGTCATCGCTGCCGGCAATCAACAGTGGCATTTGTGTTGATGCCGCAATGCTTTTTATGCAACGCGCCTTGACCCAAAATTCTTCGCGCGAGTTTGCGGGTTCGTGCAGCCAACGTGTCACCGCGTCGCGCCCGCGCCGGGTGAGCGAATACTGCTTGCGTTCGGGTCCGCCCGCGCGTCCAATGCCGCGCACGCGCACCAATTTTTGTTCGCGCAGTTTTGCCAGCGAACGGTACAACTGCGCGAAATCAATTTTCCAGTACGGCGCAAACTCGGTATCAATCGCGCGTTTGAGCTCGTACCCGTAGGCATCGGCGCGGGCGATAAGGGCGAGGAGGGGAAAGAGGGGTGACATGGGGACCTGAAGGGAAATAAACGAAATCAGGGAAATCGGCAACTATATGTAGCGCATATAGTATGCGGAACGTGGGTCCCTGTCAAACACAGGTCAACGCAAGGTCAATTGGCACTGCGCGGCAAACACAAATGTTCGCCTCACAATGCCAATCCCCGTCGTTCGGCGCGAGTGGGCGCGCTGCGGATGCGGCTTTGTGACAAATATAACGCACTGCGTCATAAAACTATTGACATGCCCCAAAACGTATGCTAGTATCTACCTACCGTTCGGTAGGCATTTTTGATTCGGGCAAGCGACTTGCCCTGCTCTAACAGGAGACTATGGCGTCTCGCACTCGACGGACGAGTCCTCCATCGCGCGTCAACGGACGCACCGCCTCAAACAACTCGCACTCTAAAACAAAAAACGGCGCGCCCGCGCTTGTTCAAAACGCGCCTGCCGTTTCCTCTCCCAAACTCAACAACGACAAACAGCAAGAAATTTTTGCCGCCGCGCTGCATCTCTTTCAACAAAAGGGCTATCACGGCGCGTCCATGCAGGACCTCGCCGACGCGGTGGGCATTCAAAAAGCATCCCTCTATTATTACATCCGCAGCAAAGAAGAATTGCTCGTGCACGTGTGCGAGCGCGGCACGGGCGCGTTCACGCAGGAATTGAGCGACATTGTCGCGTCCGATTTGAACGCGACGGAAAAATTGCGGCGCGCGATGGAATGTCACCTCGTCGCGTTGTGCGAACAGCTCGACCTCTTTACCGTTTTTTTGCGCGAACAAAAATTTCTCGGCGAGATACAAAAGAAAAAATTGCGCGGCGAAGGCAAACGTCACGCCGAACTCTTGGCGATGATTTTGCAGCAAGGCATTTCGTCCGGCGAATTTCGTGAGGTGAACGTCACCGTCACGACACTTGCCATTCTCGGCATGTGCAATTGGCTGTACGAATGGTATTCGCCTGACGGCGCGTTTGAGCCGCGCGAAATCGCGCGCATGTTTTCGGAATTGGTATTGAGTGGGCTTCAAGTCAAAAGTACAAAGCTAAAAGCGCAAAGTAATCAGTGAGCAGTAATCAGTATTCAGTCACTGACCTCTGATTACTGCTTACTGATTACTCGCATGTGGAGGTTCAAATGGCATTGCTCGAAATTGGCGCGACAGCTCCAACATTCAAAGGCATGAACTTGCTCGGCGGCGAATTTGATTTGGCGAACGTGCTTGGTTCGCGCGGCGCGGTGATTTCGTTCGCGCCCGACCAAATCAATCCCGCCCAAGTGTCGTGGGCAAAAAATTTGTACGAGAAAAATAAAACCGATGTGGAAATGATTTCGATTGTTCGGAAAATTCCAAGCGTCACAATGGCGAAAGCATTTTTGCAGCAGCTCGGTATCAAGTCGCCGTCGGTGTACGACCAAAAGCAAGAAATTTTTCAATTGTTCGGCGTCGAAAATCCGGTCGTGCTGTATTCGGTGAACAAAGACGGCGTAATCACCAACGTGGCGCAACTGGAGCCCAAAGCATTTACGCAAGCGGCGATGCAAGAGGCGATTGACAAAGCGAAATGAGAGGGAAAGAGGGAGAGATAGAGAAATCCACTCCATCACTCCTTCACTTTATCTCTCTATCATCGAAAGGGGAGCGACATGGACAGACCGTGGCAAAAAATGTACGAACAGGGCGTGCCTGCCGATATTGCGTATCCCGAAGGCATGGTGGTGCCGGATATTTTGGACCGCGCGGCGTCGCGCTTTCCGAATAGCCCCGCGACCATTTTTCCTGCCGCCATCGGCAAGCGTTTGCTCGGGGGCAAACTCACGTACCGCGATTTGGACGACGCGGCGAATCGTTTTGCGAACGCGTTGATTGCGCTCGGCATTCAAAAAGGCGACCGCGTCGCGCTCCTCTTTCCCAATTCACCGCAATTTGTCATTTCCTTTTTCGGCACGTTGAAAGCGGGCGCGGTTGCGATTTGTTTCAATCCCGTCTACACCGAACACGAAATCGAACGCCAATTGATTGACTGCGGCGCGGAAACCGTCGTCACCATGACGAAATGGTATCCCGCGATTAAAAAGGTGCAAGCGAATACGCGGGTCACGCGCGTCATTGCCACGAACATCAAAGATTATTTTCATCCCGTCGCAAGCACGCTCTTTACGCTCGCCAAGGAACAAAAAGAAGGATTCCGCGTCACGCTCGACCCGAAAGATTATTCGTTCAAGATGATGCTGCAAAACGCGGGCAGCGCAAAACCGAACGTACAAATTTCGCCCGACGACATCGCGCTGCTGCAATATACGGGCGGCACAACGGGCGTGCCAAAAGGCGCGGTGTTGACGCATCGCAATCTCGTCTCCAATTGTTTGCAAGCCGTCGCGTGGTTCGTCGGCGCGCAGGACGGCAAAGAAGTGACGCTCTCGATTATTCCGTTCTTTCATGTGTACGGTTTGATGATTGGGATGTTGTTCACCATTTACAAAGCGGGCGCGCTCGTGCTCTTTCCGCGTTTCGATTTGGCGCAAGCGTTCATGGCGATTGATGCATACAAGCCGACAATTTTCCCCGGCGTCCCCGCGCTCTACATTCAATTCATCAACAGCCCGGAGGTTGCCAATCACGATTTGCGCTCCATTAAAACGTGTTTGTCGGGCGCCGCGCCGTTGCCGCAAGAAGTCCAAACGGGTTTTGAAATGTTGAGCGGCGGACGACTCGTCGAAGGATTCGGCATGACGGAATCGTCACCGCTCGCATTGGCGAATCCCATCAACGGCGAACGACGCGTGGGCAGCATCGGCGTTCCCGTGCCTTCGACGGACGCGCGCATTGTGAATCCCGAAAACGCGGACGAAGTGATGCCACCCGGTTCTGTCGGCGAACTCGCGATCAAAGGTCCGCAAGTATTTCAAGGATATTGGAATCGTCCCGAAGAATCGGTGAACACATTACGCAACGGCTGGCTCATCACGGGCGACATTGCGCGGATGGACGACGACGGATTCTTTTACATCGTCGAACGCAAAAAAGACATGATTATTATCGGCGGTTACAAAGTGTTCCCGCGCGACATTGAAGAAGAATTGTTCAAGTACCCCAAAGTCAAAGATGTGACGGTCATCGGCGTGCCGCATCCCAAAATGGGCGAAGTGCCAAAAGCATTTGTTGTGTTAAAAGACGGCGAGAATTGCACGGAAGCAGAGCTTATCGAATACATGACGAAAGCGGTTGCCGATTACAAAGTCCCGCGCCAAATCGAATTTCGCGACGCGTTACCGAAAACCATCATCGGCAAAGTGTTAAAGCGGCAGTTGATGGAAGAGGAAAAGGCGAAAATGAAGGCAAAGGCGTAGTGAGACGGAGGACGAAGGACGGACGACGAAAGACAAACTTGCGTCAACCGTCGTCCGTCGTCTGTCGTCGTGTTTGGAGCAACTATGTTAATGGACCACAAAACATCTACCCTGACCCAAGCGCCGCAGATTCATTTCGATTTGTCCGATGAGCAGCGGCAGTTTCAAGAATTGGCGCACGAGTTTGCGGAAAAAGAAATTCGTCCCGTCGCGGCGGATTACGACGAACGCGAAGAATTTCCCTGGGACGTAATCAAAAAAGCGGCTGGGCTTGGACTGATGACGTACGGCTTGCCCGAAGAGTACGGCGGGACGGGCGCGAACGCGTTGACGCAGTGTGTTGTCACCGAAGAACTCGCGTGGGGCTGCGCGGGCATCACCACCGCGTTGGGCGGCACGGGGCTTTGTGCGACGCCCATCGCGATTGCGGGAACGGACGCGCAAAAGAAAAAATATCTCGGACGTTTCAGCGACACGCGCAAACTCACGCTCGGCGCGTACGCGATTACCGAACCGAACGCGGGCAGCGATGTCGCTTCGATGAAAACCACCGCGCGCAAAGTACACGGCGGTTATGTGTTGAACGGCACGAAACATTTCATCACGAACGGCGGTCTCGCGGATGTGTACGTAATTTTTGCGACGCTCGACCCGTCGCAGCGCGCCGACGGCATTTGCGCGTTCATTGTCGAAAAAGAGATGGGCGTGCAAGCAGGCAAAAAAGAACGCAAGATGGGCATTCGCGCGTCGCACACCGCGCAGATTCACCTGGAAGATGTTTTCGTTCCCGAAGAAAATCGGTTGGGCGAAGAAGGCGAAGGTTTTCTTGTCGCGATGCGAACGTTTGAACACACGCGCCCCGATGTCGCGGCGATGGCAGTCGGCGTCGCGCGCGCGGCGTTCGAATATTCGATGGAGTACGCCCAGCAGCGCGAACAATTCGGCAAACCGATTGCGCGTTTTCAAGCAATTGGTTTCATGCTCGCGGACATGGCGACCGAAATTGACGCTGCACGTCTCTTGACATGGCGCAGCGCGTGGATGCTTGACCAAGGATATCCCGTGAACAAAGAAGCGAGCATGGCAAAACGTTTCGCGGCGGATACCGCGATGAAAGTGACAACCGACGCGTTACAAGTCATGGGCGGTGTCGGTTACACGCGCGATTATCCTGTCGAGAAATGGATGCGCGACGCGAAAATCATGCAAATCTACGAAGGCACGAGTCAGATTCAACGCATTGTGATTTCGAGAATGTTGACGGGGTGGTAAAAACACACAGCTGGTGGCTGCTTGATATGTGAACAAAGTCTGCCCGACACTCTTTACCGAAATGAATCCGTACCCACCGGGGCGGTTTCCCATTGACAACCGCCCCGCACATACGTCCCAAAGTCTATCTGTTCAGTGGGTGCCGTTTCGAGTTTGCCTAGAATCTCTGCCGTTTGTTCGCGCGTCACGCGTGCGCACACCTCGATTTTGTTTTCAGCGCTGCTCCCCGCCATGATTACTTGTGTGCTAATCCGAATTGCCAACCGCGTTGGCGTGGCTCCCGCTGTGGCAGGAGAAAGCGGCGTCGGGTTGGTCGCAGTTGTGTTTGATGGAGCAGGTGAAGAGACAGATGTTGCGAGTGGTGTAAAGTCAAGTGGAGTGGGTGCGCGAATCGTCGTGATACGCCGTTTCTCTTCAAAACGTCAAGAGTAGCGTCAGGGTGTAACTTGGACAATGTTGTAGTGAATCTGCATTCTGTCGCTGGGTGTAGAGCGTTCGGGCCACTGGGCGACAAAGTTGAGTTTTGAGTTGGCGTAATAAAACGCGCCGCGCACATAATCGCCGACGAACTCTAAATACAGTGGGTCCCAACTGCGTTGAATGCCTTTCGTCAATGCAAGGTCGGACACCTTTGACCATTTGCCGCGCGGTTCGGTGGCAGATTGAATCGCGTTATCGTCCACGACGACGAAACGTGTGGTGAGTCGTCCTTCGCGTTCATTCGGCCCACTGCTGCCGGCAAAGACCGTTTCGTACCAATATAACACCGCGCTGCTTTCCGCAGAATTTTTCGGGAGTTTTACACGATCCGTTTCGATGAAACTCGCGTAGAGAATATGCCCGCGCGCGGATTTTTCTGCGGCGTCCAGTGTCAAGAGCAGAGTGCTGCTCGTTTTGCTCACTGAAATTTCATGTGTGATTCGTACAAGATACACATGCAGCACTTGGCGTCCATTCTTGATGCTGGGAAATGACACGCGCACATAATCGCCTGTCGCATCACTCTTGACGCGCGAGATCGAAATGGCTCCCGCATTCCGAAGGCCCGCATCAAAAAAATCGGAGAGTGCCAAAGTGCCGCCCGGTAAATCTTTGGCGCGCAAACCCTCACATTTCTCATTTGAAATTTTTGCGGTGTCGAGCGGAGCATCCCAAATTTTCGGATGCGTCCACGTCAGATGCGGCACGCCCGCGTCGCAGCGAAAGAAAAAGACGCGCCCGCTTTTGTGCCACTCATTAGGCGGCAGTGAAGTCATTACGACGGGCACTTGACTGTACGGACTGATTTGTCTGCCGTCCGTCCACGTTTCGCCTTTGTCTTGTGATGCGAAATAAACCGTGTTCCAGATGTAATGACCCGGCTTGAGTGGATTCTCTGTATTTTTTGTATAGTCGCGTCCACCTACGCACATTGTCGTGACATACAGCCAGTTCGTCCACGGGTCCACGTACACCTCTTGACGATCATAGCCGCCAAGCCATTTCACCAAATCGTTCCCCTGGGGCCAGCCGCACGCGCCGAGTTCAAATTTGCTCGTCGTCGGATTGTACACTTTTACTTCTGCCGAATCGAGAACAAGTTTTGGATTCGTCCACGAGTCGCCGCAAGTCGTCGAACGCCAAATGAGGAACGCGCTGCGCCAACCTTCATTGTAATCTTTCCACTTGTTCCAAATCTCTTGCGCGGCGGTCGAAACGGGTTTTCGTTTCACGCCGACGCCCCACAACAGTAACACTTCTCCATCTGCCATTCGCACAAGATTGTTATCGAACGTGATCATGTTGAAATCGGCGCCGGCGGAGGGCAGCGCAATTGTTCGCGTATTCGTTCCATCCAAATCTTGCGCGAGCAAAATCGGAAAATCGAGATTGGGGCGGTCCATCGGAAAGGGAGTCGGTTTCGGATTCGTACCCATCCGCGAACCCGACGCAAAAAGCACGCGCCCCTTCGGACAATTCGCGCTTTCGCCGGGCGCAATCGCGATGGACGTTGTTTCCACATCATTGCCGTTGCCAACGTTCACAATTCGATCCGTTAAGCCAAGTCCGTAGATTGAACCAAGAGGCGGAACCGAGGTCACAAGCGGTGGGGCGACAGTGCCGAGCGGCATCTTGGTCGCAATGGAAACGCCGGGTTTGGTTTTCGTTACAGTCACAAATGGCTGAACGGTGACGGGATTGTTGTTGGTAAAAAGAGACGTACCCGTTTTGTTGGGCGCGGGTGTCGGCGTGCTTGTGAGCTTGGGGAGAACGCTCGTGACGAATTTGAAAGGCGTCGGTGTTGCCGTCGCGGCGGAAATGATGGATGACGCATGTGCGATAAAGAGCGCGCTTGATGCAAGCACCACCAAAATCAACAATGGAAGCAATTTATTTTTCATTGTCTTGTCCTGATTCCTTGGCTTGCGCGTCGTTCACGCGTTGCGTTTGATGAACGCCCAAACGACACTGCACAAAATCATACGCGTCGCGCAGCGATGTAAAATACAAACGCTCTCGACTTGCCACATGCTCGATCCAGCCGCGCCATGTGACCGAGCCGCCCGCTTCCAGCCAGATGCGAACGACAAAAAGATGTTCGATGCGTCCCGCGCAGTTAGCGCGGGACGCATCGGCAGCGATATTTTTGTTCACAGGATTTTTCGCAAACAGATGACGGTGATGGACGCCGCGCTGACTGTCATGTCTGCAGCGCCCGCCGCTTCTTTGCGCGCGAAAAAGCGAAAGGTGTGGTTGCCAGTCACGCCTGTGTACGTAAAAATCGTACTCACCTCTTCGTACCGCTGGTCAAACCCTTGGTTGGCGGTAAATTCCGCGCGCCGTTCCGAAGAAGTGGCGGCTCCCGCATTGTCCATGGCGAGACTAAAGACATAGACGCCGTTGGCATTGTTCGTGCGCGTAGCTTCGGCGCTGGCAAGCACTGTGCAGATATGTGGATGACTGGTGCTGAGTTTTGGGGTCTCGACAAAGAGAAGAGATTTCTGCGCGGTGCTGTCTATGACTGTATCAGTACTCGTCTGGATGCCGTCACTCCCTATATCGTCCATCGTGGCGGTAAAAACTTTCACAGGCGGGTCGTTCGACGCCTGTGCCATCGTCGCCGTCGCCGCGAGTGCAATGAGAAGCATGATGGTCAGCGCAATGTTCCATGCGAACATCCATTTATTCAGTTGTGACTTCATTTATTCCTCCTTTGGCGTTGCCTTTTGGGGCAACAAAAAAGTGATTCCAACATTCGGAATCACTTTAGCAAAGCTCGCGTCTCAAAACCGTCTCACCAAACGTTCTCGTTATACGCGCGCAGAATGGCGCGATGGTACGGGATGCGGAGAAACGTTTCGCGCAGCGCGGGTTCGGGCAACGAATCGGCTTTGTTTTGCAAAAGCGCGTAGGCGCGGTTCAAAAAATCCGTCGCGCGTTCCGTGTCGCCGCGCGCGCGGGACACCACTGCCGCCGCCCACAAAATCGTTTGCGCGTCCGTCGCGTTTTCCTGCAATGACTCGAACGCCGCAAGCATTTCATTGACAATTTCCTGCGCGCGTTCAAGCTTGCCCATTCGCGCGCACGTCAATGCGAGGTCACGAAAATCGGTGAGCAAATCATCCGACGCGCCGAGCGCGCGTCGAATCTCTATCACTCGTTCTTGCAGGACGCGCGATTCTTCCAGATTGCCGAGTCCGCCGTGCGCCCAGCCCTGCATCGTCAACGCATTGGCTTCCATCGCGGGATGCTTGAGCGTACGCGCCACGTCGAGCGCGCGTTCCCCGTACGACAGCGTTTGCCCGTACGCGTTTTGATAAAACGAATTGTAGGCGAGATTGATGAGCGCGATGCCTTGCCCGCGCAAATCGTTCAGCATTTCAAAAAGTGTGAACGCGTTTTGGAAATTTTCGCGCGCGGCGTCGCGTTGTCCCAAGCGTTCCAACAAACTGCCGCGATTCAACAACACTGCCGCGCGTCCTTGCGTCTTGCCGATTTGTTCAAACAATGCAGCCGCCGCGTCGAAATGCGTTTGCGCGTCTTGAATGTGGAACAAACGCGTTGCCGCGTTCGCCAGACGCCAATGCGCGTCCGCTTCGCCTTCGCGGTCAGCGATGCGCCGCGTCAACGTCAACATTTGTTCGGCGTACCCGCGCGCCGTTTTGTAATCGCCGCGCACGAACGCGGTCACACTGCCTGTTCGCAGCGTTTCGACGAGCAGCGATTGATTCGTGGTTTGCGCGGCGAGCGTTTCCGCCTCTTGCACAAAAGTTTGCAAATCGTCCAAACGTCCTTGATGCGCGGAAATTTCCGCGAGCATACAAAAACACTCCACTTGGCCCGCCGCGTCTTGTGCGTCTGCAAACGCGCGCTGCGCGGCAAACGCGGACGCGCGCGCGGCATCGTACTGTCCCAACAAAATTTCGTGCGCCGCGCGCTGCCGCAGCACACGCGCATTCCAAATCCCGCGCGCGTTTTTCTCAAGCGTCGTAATCATCGCGCGTTCCGCGTCGCGTTCGCCTAGCGCGCGATGCAGGCGAATCGCGCGTTCGAGTGTTTCATTGCGCGCGTCGTCGTCATTCAACTCGTTTGCGAGATTTTGCATCGCATCCAAATCGGCGCGTTGTGTTTCGCGTTCGCCGCGCCGCGCCGCTAGCGTTTCATGCAGCGCGTAGAGTTCAAAACGTGTGCGCGCATCGTTCGTCAACGCGAGTCCGCGTTCCACATGCGCGAGCGCGTCTTGATTCGCAAACACGGCCGCGCTGTGGCGCGCCGCGCGCGCGTAAAACTGCGCGGCAGGTTCCGCATCATCACCGCGTTCGTAATGGCGCGCGAGTTCGGCTGCCAACTCATCGAGCCGTTCGCTGTACAATTCTTGCATCAAGCGCGCCGCGCGATGATGCCGCCGTTTTCGGTCTGCTTCAGAGATTTGATTGTACAGTGTCGCGCGTACGAGATGATGCGTGAACGTATATTCGCCGCGCGGCGAGGACACGGCTTCGCTCACGAGTTGATGGTCGAGCAGTGTTCCCAGCGCGTCGAGCGTTTGACGTTCGCTCCAGCCGATGAGTTCGCGCACGAGTTCGAGCGAAAAGGTGTCGCCGAGGACAGACGCGGCTTGTGAAACGAGCTGCGTGGTGTTGGGCAAACGCGCGGTGCGGCGCGCAATCGTTTCTTCGACGGCGCGCGGCAACGATTCCATTTCGCGTGTTTCGTTTTCCGTCTCTGCCCATTCGCGCAGCAGTTGCGTGATAAAAAAGGGATTGCCTTCGCTCGCGGAAAATAATTTTTGCGCGAGTTCCGAAGAATCTTGAACCGTGCGCGCGAGAAGACTCACTGCCGTTTCATCCAAACGTCCGAGCGCGAGATGTTCAATTTCCTGCGTGGGCTGGAGACGCCGTCGCAATTCGCGCAAGGGATGCGCGCGCAAAATTTCTTCTTCGCGATAGGTTGCGACAAGTAAAACGCGGTGCGGCACAACCGCGCGCACAATCCATTCGAGCAACCCAAACGTATCCGCGCCTGCCCAATGTACATCTTCCAAAATCACCAACAGCGGACGTGGCTGCGCGAGGGAAATCAAAATTTGTACGAATGCATGAAACAAACGCGTGCGTTCGCGTTCGGCATCGAGCGCGGCAGGCATTGGTAAATCGCTTCGCCGCGCGCGCAATTCAGGCACAACGCGTGTGAGTACACCCAGCGTTTGTGTTTCCCCCTCAATGCTGCTCAACAACGGAAGCGCGCCGCGCAATGCTTGCACGACCGGCTGGTACGAAAACGCTTCGGGAAAACTCGTGCTGCCAAACAAAACGCGCGCGCCTTGTGCTTCCGCATACTGCGCGAGTTCTTGCGCGAGGCGCGTCTTGCCAATTCCCGCTTCGCCGCCGATGAGCAACATTCCGCCCGCGCCCTCCGCCGCGCGATTCCAACGCGCGCGCAGTTGTTGGATTTCCGCGTCACGTCCGACAAGCGGTAGAACTGCGGACGAAGGACGAATGACCAAAGACGAATCCGTTTTCGTCGTCTGTCGTTCGTCATCCGTCGGCACTGCCTCGTTCCGCAAAATGTTTTCGTACAACGCGAGGGTTTCGGGCATCGGTTCGACGCCGAGCTCGTTCGTCAGGTGTTGACGAAATTGTTCAAATTCGCGCAGCGCGCCCGCGCGGTCGCCGGTCTCATAACGCAGCGTCATCAAAATCCGCCGCGCATCTTCACGCAATGAATCGTGCTGCGCGAGCTGTTGGGCATATTGCAGGGCAAAAGAAAAATCGCGGCGCGCCCGCGCGAGGGAAACGAGTCGCCACAAATTTTCTTGATA
>CALMZO010000421.1 GCA_937870825.1 uncultured Chloroflexota bacterium
TTGGCGGAATGAATCGCCTCTGCCACTTCGGGGCGTTTCACCGTAATCAGAAATTCGAGTTCTTGTCTAATTTTCTCGAGCCCTTCGGCGGTGAGAAACACGGGCTTGTCTGCCATGTGAAAACTTCCTCTGGATTCCTTGCGGAATAGCTAATAAAAAAGGACATCGCCGCGCCATCTCGCTGACGCCGATATCCGACTGCGGGAATTATATGCGAAACGTATTTTGTTGCAAATGAGTTTTTTAAAAAATTTTAGCCGCGCAGCACTTGCAGCGCCGCCCACGCTTCGCGCGCCCAGACACTTGCGAGAACCAACACCAACAGCAACGTCAACCCGACGCGCGCGCGCGAAAAAACAATCCGGCGAAACATCAAAAGAAACCACGCCGCGTACAGGGCAAAAAACGGAATCAGCGGCAAATGAAATCGTCCGTCGCCAAAGATGACGAGATGCGCAAACAAAAAATAAAGCGTAAACGCGCCAAACAAAATTTTCCACCTGTCGAGCGGCGCAAACACAAAACCCGCAACCCCGCACAACATCACAAAGAGATATACGCCTGCCGCAAACAAGTCCGAGCCAAATTTCGCGGGCGAATTCCACCCGCCCCTTTGCGCCGTCGCGTCCGCGTTATCTATCAAGTTGCGCTCAAAGCCCCAAAAGTCCGCGAACTTGCCCGGCATCCGCGCGAAAAAAGTCAAAGGTTCCGCGCGGATGAAATCCAACGCGAGCGCGTACGCCGCGCGGTCCCGCTGCAATTCGTCCGTCGGCAAATTTTCCAACATCGGTTCGCGCACGCCGACTTTCCACACATTGCGAATGAAATCGTTCGGCGTGTACGGACTGTTGCCGAGCCACAAATTCACCCCCCCCTTTGTTTCCACCACCACGATTTGTCCAAATTGAAAATAATTCCGCAGCGTCCACGGCGCAATCACTACCATCGTTGCCGCAACAAACAAAATCGCCGCGCCAAGCGCGCGCGACATGGATTCTCGCCACATCGCCCACGCAAGCCACAACGCAAACAACGGCGTGAAATACAACGTGATGCCGCGCGTCAACGTCGCCATTCCCCACAACGCGCCCGCACCAAAAATCCATAACCACGCGCGTGTGATGTCATTTCGAACCAAGTGAGAAATCTCTGTGTTGGCGGAATCAAGAGTTCTCCCCGCCACGAACGGTGTCGCCGGTCGAAAGGACACAGCCCGCGCCACACAATCAAACGCGAGCAAAATCAAAAAAATAAACAACGTTTCAGACAACAACAAATGCGCGTTTGTGAGAAAACCGGGATAGATGGCGATGAGCAACGCGGAGAAAAGCGAGAGGCGCGAGGAGCGTAAGGGCAGGGGCGCGAAACGTGAAACGTGGAACGTCAAACTATACATCACGTACACCGTCGCGGTGCTGACGAGAACGCCGAAAAATTTTGCAAGGAAAATGTTGACGCCAAAAATTTTGTACAGCGCGCCAAGCGTGAGGGGATACAGCGGCGCCTGCCACGCATACAAAACTTGTCCTGGAAAGAACGGATTGTTGTCTTGCCAAAAACCGCGTCCGGCGGCGACATTTTCCGCAATTTGTTGATACGCCAGTTCATCGCCCGTCAACGGCGCGTTCACATCCGCGAGGACGAGAAACAGCACGCGCAGCACAAACGCGAACAGCACAAGACCGAGGATGGACGACGGACGCATTTCATCGGGTGCGGATGACGGTTCACTGTTCACTGTTTCACGCGGTACAACCAAATCTCGTTCGAGTCCTGCACATGCTCCAACATTTTTCGTTTTGCCAATTGCTGGCGCAGCAACCCGGCATTTTTGTATCGGTCCGAATGAATGACAAGCCAACGCGCGCCCCACGCCTGCAAGCGTCGCACCGCACTCGCTTTGGGAAATGCTTGCACGTCGCGCACCAGCGCGTAATAGTCCGGCGGAATGAAGGTGCTGTACCCGTTCACCAGCGGCTGCCAATGATACAGCGAATTGTAGGTATAGACCACGTGCTTGTCCTGGTCCACAAAATTCGGCGCGCCCATCGGCAGTTCCACCACCACTTGTCCCCGCGGCTGCTGCGCCAAAAATGTGTATACCGGTGAAACGTTTGCGCCCGCATCTACATCCGCCAACACAAGCGGCGCGGGAATGTATTCCAGGAGAATCAATGCCGCGCACACAAAAACAATCGGATTCGCAAAACGCGGCGCGCGGCGCATCAGTTCTGCGATGCCGTACGCGCTCAATAACGCGAGCGCGAGCATCGTCAAAATCACAAAGCGCGCGGGTGCGTTCAAACTATTTAACGGCGAAACAATTTTCGCGAGCGCGAAATACGGCAGCGGAAAATTCAACCCCGCCGCGTTCGTGCGGTCCATCATCAAGTCCGGTCCGAAGGACAACACAAAGCCCGTGAGGGCGAGCAGCAGCACAAAAATCCACGCGCTGCTTTTTTTACGCATCAACATCACAAGCCCAAACAGCGACAGTCCCAGGGCGACAACTCCCGGAAACAGCGGCTGTCCTTTGGACGCGACGCGGAAATTGTTGGTCAATTCACCGTACAACCACTGCGAGCGCGGCGTCGCCAAATAGCTCGCGGGGCGCGCGCTAAAGAGGCGCGGGTCCCGCCCCTCCGAAAAATTGTGTTCCCGTTCGAGACCCAAGTAGGGCAACAGCAAGGGCGCGACGAGCAATACAGAAATCGCCGCCGCGCTTGTTCCGTACAAAACATGTGCGCGCGTGATGCGAAAACGCCGTGCCAACAAATCAATGCCAACATACAACGCCACCGCGAATGCGAGGAATACCGCGTAATACAACGACGACAACGCGTTGAGCGCGAAAAACAACCCGGTTAAAAACGCATTATGAAGATTCGGCGCGCGCATGAATCGTGCAACATACATCAACGTCAACGGCATGAACATTCCCATCAACAACTGGACGTGCCGCAGTTCACCCATCTTGTATGTGCAAAAAGCGAACACGAGTCCTGCGACAAAGGCGGCAAATTTCGAATTTCGAATTTCGAGGTTCGAATGCGAGAGCCAATCGCGCGCGTACACGTACATCGCAAACGCATTGAGCGGAAACGTCAGGAGGACGACCAGGTTGTATGCAAAAACCGGATTGCCCGTCGCGTACTCGAACGGGAGGTACAACAGCGCGCCGGGAAAAATGATTTCCGAAAATGCGAGGGTGTTTTGGAACGGATAAAAAATGTTGCCCTGGAAAAGGTTGAGCGGGTCGGCAATGAGCTGATGGGCTTGCCAGCCAAAAATCCAAACCGAAAAATAGGTGTCGTTGAGCGCGTTGCTGTCCGTCCCGAGCAGCGTATCCCCAAGACGGAACGCAAGCGGATACGTCATAACCACGGTGAGCAAGCTGTATGCGAGGAGCGCGAAAAAGTGAAAGGCGTAGGGGCGTTGCCAGAGAGATTTCATCAGCCGGGAAAACGTTATAGCACGCGCGCAGAGGAGAAGCAAAATGTAGCAACGACTTTAGTCGTTAACTTTAGCCGTTCCGCGCAGCAGCAGAATAAAACTCGCGCAAAAAATTCGACGGCGCTCTTGCCAACAAACGCGGTTCCTTAAATCCCGCGCGCGGCGCAAGCTTTTGAAACGTCTCGAACGACAACGGATGCGGCACCCACATATTGCCCGCGTCAACATTGTATTCCACCAAAATCAGAACGCCGCGCGGTTTCAAAAATCCGCGCGCATGTTCCAAGACCGGCTGTTTGTCTTTGAAATAATGCAGTGCATTCGCCATGACGATTCCGTCGAGCGGCGGCAATCTCATTTCGCGCGTAAAATCCGCGCGCAAAAAATCTACATTCGAATTGGGGAACATCCGTTGAAACGCGCGTTCCTGTTCGCGCAATCGCCCCGCGTCTTGGTCAATCGAAAAAATTTCCGCGTCCGCGCCGACAAGTTCGCGCAGTGCCAACGTGAACGCGCCGCTGCCCGAACCGAAATCTGCCCACGCGCCGCCTTGTTGTGCGATGGCGGGGCGGAGGAGCTTGACGTGGTCGGTGTGATTCATGACGGAGGACGGAGGACGAACGACGAACGAATAATTTTTCGTCATCCGTCGTCCGTCCTCCGTCAATTTGGAATAATGGGCAAAATGACTGCCGACGGATGTTCCGCGTCGTGATATATCGTTTGCTGCGCGATTTCCATGCGCGTGCCGGCTGCCAAATCTTGTCCTGTGTTGAGATTGCGGTCATATTTTGGAAACGCGGCGGATGCGATTTGTACGCCGATGCGGTGTCCCGCAAAAAAGACGTGGCACGTATTCCACACGTCAATTTCGTACCGATAAATTTTGTGTGGTTCGATGAGTGACGCCGAGTCCATTCCGTCGCGATACCGCGCACGCACAATGCCGTCACACAATCGCTGTGCAAAGCCGTTCGGATGCAAATCAAACAGCAGCGCGGTGAAATCGGTGTCAACGGCGGACGACGACGCGTACAAAACCACGCGCACAGGTCCGATTACCTCGACATCGGCTTCGAGTGGCGGTGTCACGTACACCAATACATCGCCGCGCTGCTGAATCGCGGAATAATCGTCGGGTCCGCCGATTTGTGACGAGGTCGCATCGGTGACATACGGCGTCGGGCGCGCGGGGTCGTACGCATACGTGTCGGGTTTTTCTTGGCGCGGCATTTCGAGCGAAAGCGTGCCGTCACCGTAACGGCTGTTCGCGTTGCCCTGGCTGTGAAAATAATAATTCGTGTATTGCGTGCGCGCGAGCGGAAATTCATTTTCGTCGCGCCATTCGTTTTTGCCCATGACGAAAATGCGCGCGGCGGGTTCGCGCGTGATGCCGTCGTCTTTTTCATTGAGCCACGCGTCGAACCAACGCAGTTCGTACGCGCGCAAATCGATCAGCGCGTTCGCGCCAAAATCTACTTCGCCGATTTTTTGCGCGGCGTTCACCGCGTGTCCCCACGGACCCATCAACAATTTTTGATGTTTCCGCGCGAAATCCGTCGCGCCGCGCGTCGTCATGCCGATAAAGTTGAGCGGCGTTCCGACTTGTTGGTCGTCGTACCAGCCCGAAATGTGCATCACGGGCAAATTGATTTGCTCGAATTTGTTTTGATAGCAGAGGCGTTCCCAATATTCATCGCGCGTCGGATGTTGCAATTCCTCGCGCCATTTCGCGGAATAAAACCCTGCGCGTTCGTCCATGGTCAGTAACGGCAAGTGTTCGTAAATGGGATTCCAATTGATTTCTTCCATCAATTGCCGCAAGCGTCCGTTCACCAAATAGAGCCAGCACAAATGTTGAAGCCCCTGCGTGCCGATGGGCATTTCGACGAACGGGTCGGACGGTGTGACCATCACAATCATTGTTTTCAAACTTGGGGGCTGTGTTAATGCGGCGAGCCATTGGATGCGTCCGAGATACGACGCGCCGAGCGTTCCGACATGTCCTGTGCTCCAACTCTGCGCCGCGCACCACTCAATCGCGTCATAACCATCACGCCCGTCATTCACATACGGCACAAATTCGCCGTCCGAATCGCCGCGCCCGCGCACGTCCATCGTCACGTACACGTAACCGCGTTGGGCGAAATAACGCGCGGCGTCAATGTACATTTTCTGATTCTTGTTGTACGGTGTGCGGACGAGAATGACGGGGAAACGTTCGCCGCGTTTCGCGGCTTCGGGGAAAAAAATATCGGCGGAGAGCGTGACGCCGTCGCGCATCGCAACGCGCGTATTGTATTGGGCAGAAATAGTTGTCATTGCAAGTGGGGCGTCAATCCAAATGCGCCTCAAAGCACGTCACGCCGTTTGCGCCGACACGCACCGCGTGAAGGATGCCGCGCGGCAAATCCAATCTATCGCCCGCGTGCGTGGTGATTTCTTGATTTGGCAATATCCACGTGATGCTGCCGGACAACACGTACAACATCTTGTCGAAGGAATGCGTGTGCGCGCTGTATTCGTCGAACGGTCCGTTGGACCACGTATAGCCGCGCAAATTTTCCGCGCGGATTTTTTGTTGAACGTCATGTTCAGTGGGTAGCGCCGCGCTGTGCCAATGAGTTACTTGGAGTTCCATACAAACAAAATCATCCGCGAATAACACCAACAACACGAATTCAAAACAAGATTCGTGAGGATTCGTGCGATTCGCGGATAACGGAATCAACGCAAAGCGAGAAAGCGTAAAGGATTCAAGCGCAAACCCTCTTGATTATCACGAATGTCATTCCCATTCGTGTTGCCTTGCATTCTGATATTTTTCGCGTTGTTGGCAAAGACGTTGTTGTGGATTTGATTGTCGGTAGAGTCCAAAAGAAAAATGCCCGAACCCGCATTGTCGCGCAAGGTGTTGTTGACGATGCGATTGTTGCGCGAGGGGAACGCGTTCACATCGAGCCACCAAAACTCGCCCGGATTTTTTTGTTCCCAAAAAAATTTGATGCCCTCGCGCGTGTTGATGATTTGATTGCCGCTGACTTCATTCTCCAAAGAATTCAACACGATGATGCCGTGATTGTTCATGTTCGCAATCGTGTTGTCTTTGATGACATTGCCTTTGGCAAAACCCATCCAGATGCCGTCAATGCTGTTGTGCAAATTGTTGCCGATGATTTGATTGCCGGTGCAGAAACCCAATTCAATCGCGTTGTACATGACATCGTGAATGTGATTGCCCGCGATGACATTGTTGTTGCCGCACGGGACGCCGTGCGCTTTGATAAAAATGCCGTTGCCGTTGCCGCTGCCGACTTCATTGTTCAAAATGCGATTGCCGTTCGAACCGTCTTGCATGGTGATGCCGCCCGCGTCGCAGCCGGGACCGACGACGCCCGCGCCCCATGTGCAATAGCGTACGTTGCCGTTCGTCGTATTGCCCGCGACTTCGCTGTTGTTGGTTTGAATGAGATTGATGCCCCACGCGGAATTGTTTGACGAATCGTTGTTGCGAACGTGAATGTTGGTGCTGCTGCGAATGTCAATTCCAATCGCTTGCGAGTGCGTGTTGTTGTGTTCTACGCGCCCGTTGTCCGATTCGTTAAGACGAATCCCCCCCCCCTCCACCATGCCGAGAAAAATTCCATAGCGGCGTCCGTCCACGTCGTCGAAATTTTTCGAGAGGACGTTGTGATGAATGTACACGCCCGATGAACCTTCGACATAGATGCCGTAGCGATACCCCGACACGTTGCAGTTACGAATCTCGACATTTTTTGGGCGTTCGTTGCCCAAAATTCCGAGTTTGCGAACGACAATGCCGACGCCGTTAAAATTCGCGCCTTGTACGGAATTGCCTTTGCAATCAAGCACGACATTGCTCGCGCGAATGTTGAGGCAGTCGCCGTCGCCGCCGATGCCGCCCGTCAAATAATATCCGCCCGCTTTGGTAATCGCGCCGCAGCTGTGAATGGCGAACGCGAGTCCCGCGTCCGATGGCGGTTTCGCAGTTGGCGGAGCGAGCGGCTCGGTCGGCGGCACATCGGTGGGTTGGTCGGGAACGCGCGTCGGTTCGGCAGTGCGCGTCGGACGGGGCGTGCGCGTCGGACGCGGCGGTTGTGTCGGCGCGGGCGTGAATGTGATGGGAACGGCGATGGGTGGAATTTCGTCAGTCGGACGAATCGTCGGTTCGGTTGTTGGTTCGAGAGTTGGTTGTTCCGTTGGTGGAATTGTTGGTTCGCGTGTGGGACGCGGCGTTGGAGTTTTTGTTTTGCGCGCGAGCGCAACGAGAACGGGCGCTTGCCCCGGTTTTGGTTCTACCACATTCACCGCGAGCACCATTTTTGGCACGAGTACGCCCATTCCCAATGACGCGGACGATGCCATGACCGCGTTTGTGCGCAAAGCCACCTGGTCGAGCGGTTCCTCGGGCGCGGGCTCAAACATCAAAAACAACCCAATCGCGCCGATGACGAACGCGAGACAGACGAGGAGGAAAATGCGCAATCCGGACAT
>CALMZO010000422.1 GCA_937870825.1 uncultured Chloroflexota bacterium
TTCGCCGCAAGCCCGTCACGAACGTTGAACTCCTTGATCTCGGTTCGCTCGCCGGCGTAGATGATCCGCCCGTCGGTCCAGACTCCGTCGACGTCCGAGATGATGACTTTGATCATGACCACCCACCTCTGCAGCGCAGCGTCAATGCCTGAAGTGTCGCTCTCCGGTGAACACCATGACCAGCCCCCGTTCGTCGGCCGCGGCGACCACTTCCGCGTCGCGGACGGAGCCGCCGGGCTGCACGAGCGCGCGCACGGCTTTTTCGTAACGGTGTGATTTGTCCAGTTCGGCGATATACCAGCGACCGATGTCGTCGTCGCCGAATTCGTCAATCTTGCCGATGACCGGATACGCCTTTGTCTCCGCGTTCCACCCGTGATGATAGGTGAGCGGGCGCGGCATGGGCAGTTGTTTGTCCCAGAAATCGGTGTGGGGGGTGAAATAGTCTTTTTTATCAGACAAGTCCGTCTGCGTTGGACTGCCCCACACCACCGCGTACGCGCGAATGCGTCCGTCGGGCATGGCTTTGACTTCGAGCAAGTCATCGGCGCGTTGTGCTGGCACAAACTCTTGCACCATCTCGCCCGCTTGCCATTCGAGCGGATAGGCGAACTTGATTCCTTCGTCTGTTTTGGTGTACGCGACGCGATACGTTTGCGCGCCCGCGCGCACAATCAGCGCATCGTCGAGAATGGTGTGAATCCATAACTCGCTCGGCGCGCTCGCGAAGGTTTGCGGAGGAAAGAGCGCATAAAACGCATCGCGAATTTTTTGCAGCCCCGCTTCGAGGTCAACGCTTTTGCCTTCTGGCTCGTCGCGTTTGGCAACATTCGCTATGTGCGTTTCGGCATCGGCTCGTGTGTCAAATCGTTCATTGTCGAGCGGCGTGTCCTCACCCTCACGCGCCACACAAAATTTTTCATCCTGTTTGATAATGTGATAGTTCATGCGTTCACCTCACGAAAACAATTGACTTGCCGTGATACAATTAGATTGTCTAGGGCAAACAACCGAATCTGTTCGGCGGTTTTTGTTTTCGCGTTCCAATCGCCCCAATGGGTCAAGGTTCGGTTTGCCCTAGACAAGCAACCGCCAGCCCAGCGGGGCGATTCTGTTGGAGGCGAAATATGACACGAATCTATTTTAGAAAGTCCCTCGCCGAACGCTTTTGGAGTAATGTTGTAAAGCGCGGCGATGATGAATGCTGGGCATATCGTCCCAACACCAAAGGGTATGGACGCTATGCAAATTTTTCGATTGAAAAGGGAAAAAACGTTCTGTCCCATAGGTTTGCCTATTTGCTCGCCTACGGTGTTGACCCAGGTGCTAAGCAGGTTTGCCATACGTGCGATAATCCAAGATGCTGTAATCCACGTCATTTGTTTTTGGGCACGACGCAAGAAAATACCGCCGACCGCGACGCCAAGGGAAGAATGGCGCGCGGGAGTCGACAAGCCAATGCAAAATTGACCGAAGAAGATGTTGTACGCATACGCGAACTCCGGTCTCAAGGCGTTTCTCATGGACGGATTGCAAAAATGTTTCATGTTAGCGTTGGAACGATAAAAGATATTGACCATCGTCGAACGTGGCATCACCTTTAAGCAAATCGTTTTTGCAATTCCGTTTCGATTCTTTGAACAATTTTAGGACCCTCTCCTTCCACAACCGTTTCGACGGTTTTCCACCCGTACGCGCGCAAGAGGCGGGATTGCGGACCCTTACCGCCAATTTTGACGCGGCTCTGCACCCACGGTCCGTATGTCACGTTGTTGCCAACGACAACCTCGCCGCGCCCCCGCTTGGCAACCGTCCATTTGCGTCCGAGCGTTTCCGAGGTGGCGCGCCGATTGCGATAGCCCACCGCGCGATTGTTTCGCACAATCGGCTCCATCCAACCCGTGCCACGCTTGTAGTAACCCATCGGACGCCGCGTGCGAATGCTGTAGCGTCCGGGACGCGAGCGCGAAGGTGGGTAATCGTCCACCTTGCCCTTGATGGCGAGCGCGCCCGCCATAAGAACATTGTCCACAAAATCCAAGTCGCCGAGCGATTTGAGTTTCGCGGAAACGTTGTCACGGACTTGGATTTCAAGCAGCGGCATCTTTCGGCTTCACTCCGTTCCGCTCAAGTGGCGAACTCGTGTGATAGAAAACATCGGCATCTTGGATGCGCGGGCGGCGGCGATGTCCAACCCTCGCCCTGTTTCTTTTGATTGCGCGGTCCACAAATGCGACACACGAAATCGTCGTTGTTGGTATTCCACACCGCAATCATGCGGATTCCGTTCTTTTCGATTTCCTTGACGATGGACAATTCGCCCTGTGATGCGGCGCGTGTGACCTCAGTTACCGCGATGATTTCCGCGCGGACGGGTCCGTATAAATTTTGTAACGAGTTTCGCAAGTCCTGCTGCGTCAAACCGTTGCGAAAGTACGAACTGACCTTTTGCTGCAAGGCGGCGCGGGTGTTGTCGGTGATGCCGCGCACAAGGTCATAGCTGTATTGGTCTGCCCACCGCGCGGCTTGTTCGTTCACGAGCGCCCAGTCCACGCCGATGCTCGTCGTTTTCAACATTCCCTCTGCGCTGTCGAGAAAAATGTTTTCGAGCGTTGGAATCAATTCCGCGCGTGCGCTCGTCGAGAATTCGTTCCAATAATCGGGATGCAAATTGTCGAGCGACGGCGGCTCCCCCAATGCTTCGAGAAGGCGTTTTAGTTCGCGCTGCTGCAGGCGGGCGAGGTCACGCGCGAGCTGTGCTTCCCAATCGGAACGTTTGTTAAAGTCGGGCATTGTTCCATCATCGAACTACAAGCGCCGTTCGTTCATCGTCGTTCGGCACGACGCGATAGTCCTCACGCGCCAAGTCAATAATTTCGCGTGGATTTTCCCGAATGAAGCGTTCGAATCGTTCTTGCTGAATTCGTTCTGTATTGCTGGCGGTCGAAGGGGCTGCTTTGTTTGCGCTCTCATCAAACTGCGCAAAGACCACACCGGAAGGTGTTGTGTGCATCGGTGTGCCCACAAGCAGAGACTGTAGAAAAGCATCTGCCGATTTGCGAGACGCGCGCGCAAGCGATTCGCGCAATTTTTGGTCATCGAATTCAAGTTCGCTTGCTCGCTTGAAACCAAAAGTAACGTTTGGCATTAGGGGTACGTCCTCCATTCCCGCGCGTTCGCAAAAATCGCTTTGACTTCTAATGCGTTCGTCGCTGCATCCAGCGCGCCGCGAATCGAGTGCAGCAATGTCGGCAGAATCACATCGGATTTGAATTCGAGCGCGTCGGCGAGCGCGCCCTTTTCTTTCAACCGTTTCAATGCTTTCGCTTCCCACTTGCTCAAATCGAATAGAAATGCTTTCGTTTCGCTCTCTGTTTCCGCGTTCGGTATTGCCTGCGGCGGCAGCGCACGCCCATCGAGCGCGAACGGCGTCCATTCGCCAGCCCATGCAACCGTGACGGCATCAAACGTAAGCGGCAGTTTTGGAACGCTCATCTCCAACGACAACGTCGCGTCGCTGTACGCGAGGGTGATGTGCGGCGTAAAACCATGCGTCTTGTCTATGGACACGCCCGCTCCATCCAACAATTCGAGCAAGTCGTATTGAAACGACGAGAGGTCAGGCGAATCAAACGACGCATAAAACGCGCCGGGCTGGGATTCTGTCGGCGAAACGAATTTGCCCAAGCCGCTGATGACACCATGAATCAAAGAATGTTTCGCTGTGAACGCTCGCACCAGCGCGTTGAGAGTTTCGCGCGAGACTGTGACGACGCTCACATCGTTCAAGTAGGCGAGCGTGAGGTGCATTTGGTCTGCCGGTGTGATTTCGGCATCTTTGCCAAATGTTTCTTGCGCGAATTGCTGCAAGGTCAGCGCCGCGCCCGTCGGCACTGCGAGCGCAATCATTACGCCCGTCCCGTGAGCGTTAGTCGAACGGTTCGCGGCTTTCGCTTCGTCCTTTGCCGTGTCCTTGTCGAGTTCGTCTCCGGCTGCGTCCGCGCGTTCGGCATCGCGCACGCTTGGGTTTTTTGCAGGCATCTCATCATTCGTTGGCGGCGGCATCGGAGGGAACGCATCCACCGCATTGACGTTGAACGATTGCGCCTGCGCGACGAGCAAATCATCGCGTTCGTCGCCGAGTTTGCCGTCGTTGTCGAATTTCTCGCGCACTTCGGCGACGGTGTGCACGCGTTCGTATGCTTGCCGTTCCTGCATATCGAGAACGCGGTCACGCGCGCGGATTTCATCAAATTCGCCGACGAGCTCGTCGCCCTCCGCGTTGCCGTAGCGTTTCAAAATTTTTGCCGTGAATTTTTCCTGCACGCGTTTCAATAACGGAAAGAGCGTGTATTCGCGGAACACTTTTTCGCCTGCAATCGAATTCGCTTCGGTCGAATTCTTGTCGAGCATCTGCAAGAGTCCGGGCGCGAGACCTTGATAAATTTCTTCTTTGTTGAATTGCCGCCCGGTCACAAATTCCATCTCTTTTTGCGACAAGCCCATTTGCAGCCATTGGACGCCGCCCTTGCCCGCGCCGCGCAGCATCATCAAACGCCGCTGCGTGCCGCCGTATTCTTCTTTCGATTCGCCCTTGAGACGGTCCCAGTCGGAATCGTTAATCATGTCGGCATAGGCGAGCGCGCCCTGCGGTTTGGCAAATTGCTTGTCGAAAAAATTCTTGTTCCACACCGCCGATTTGAAATCGGTTTCGGCGGCAAGCGCCAATGCTTCGATGGCGGTCAAGCCATACCAATCGTTGAGTGGATGCCACGTTTTAATGTGAACGATTTCGTCGCGCTCGAACGCGAGTTCGCGCCCGTCCACCGTGAACAGATACCCGCGCACGAATTGTTTGGCGTCGGGAACGACTTGCACGCGGTCAGGACGCAAGAGATACATTTCCGCGGGCGGCAATTGCGGCGAAAGCGCGTTCAAATAGATGTAACAATTCGCGCTCATTTTCAAAAAGCCAAACAATGCTTCGTAAAATTCAAACTGCGAATCGAATTGGTACGGATTCGGCGCGCGCAGCAGTTGCTCGAATTCGTGATTGACAATCGGTTTTTTGGTCTCGCCGCGCAGTTGCAGCACTTGGAGATTTGCGAGCGATGCCGCCGACTGGGACACGAGCGCAATCGCCGAATAGACCCACGACAATTGCTGCATGAGCCGCGCTTGATTGGCGTACAGCGACGGGTCCGGGTCAAACGCCGGACCGCCCGCCCATCCGCCTGCGAGCGCGGCAACATATTGCTCGTTGCGCCGGGAGCGATTCAGTTGCGACGAAACATCAGCCCAATACGCCATGTTGAGATTTCAGATTGCAGAATTCAGATGACTGCTTATAGAAAACGCGCGAGCCATATCCTGAGACGAAATGCAAACGATAGTTCTATTTCACGCGCTAAAAATTTTTGTTCCAAGTCGAGCAATGCACCGTCGAACGGCAGCACGCGCGCATCTTTGCCCCACAATTGCGCGGCAGATTCCGCAACCTCGCGATTCACGTCGGCGAACGTCGTCTGCGGCTCGGCATCATTTTGTTTGAGCCAGCCGCGCCCACGAATCCATACTGCGTAGACTAGCGGCGCATCAGCGCGTTTCCCCTCGTCATTCATGCTTCGGCTCGCCTAGCAATCTTTTGCCGCACTCATTTGCGTTTGATGTGAACGCCTTGCTCCAACGGACGCAAGACCATCACCTTGTCATTGACTTGAGCAATGCGGAACGACACCCCCGCCAGAGTGACAATCATGCCTCTGCGAAAAACAACACGTTTGATGCTCGTCGTTTTCGGCACAAGTGCGGATGTTGGTGACGCCGGGGCAGGCATTGAAGCAACGTTTTCGTTCATCCTTAACACCTCACACCCAATCCGCGCTCGCGCGACTGCCCGCGCGCACGCGTGCCACGAGCGCCAGCGCATACGCGTCGGCGCGGTCATCCATCTCGCCTTCCGGCGCGCGCAGCGTCGAACCCTCAATCAAACTTAATTGCGTGAACGTCGCAAAGTTGTGCAAGATGGTTTCCTTGTTGCGGAATGCGTCCGCGCACGCGTCATACAACATTGTTTTCCCCAAGACCGTCGAGTGCCAGCCGTCCTTGTCGTCGTACCCTGTCAAGATGCGGAGATTCGAGTTGTCGCTCAGCCAGAGCAAAACCGCGTGCCCGTGATTGTTTCGCTCCACCATCACCGCCGCGCGGTTGTACCACATGCCAATCGCGTCAATGTGCGAAGCAAACGTGGACGGCTCCAGCTTGCCCGCAAGCACCGCAACCTCTTCGCCCGAATCATGATCAAGCACTGTGACCGCTGATTCGTCACTCGTCGGATTCCCTTCCGCCGGATCCGCGCCCATCACATATTCACTCAACGCGTCAGGCAAACGATAAATGACAAGACCCGGAATACTTGGCGCACCTTCGGGCAGAGCATCGGAGGCAATCGGCTTGATGCTTTCGTCTTTGCACTGTTCGAGCCACTCGGACGCAATCCGTTTGTCCAGCGTTGCAGGCGCAAGGGCTTCGGTATCCGACGCGGGATATTCCTTGTGTGCATCGTCCTTACTGCCCGTCGTACGTAAAATTTCCGCGACTTTTGTCGCATACCATTCGAGCGTGCGCCACGGTGCCACCCACCATGCCAAAAAGACCGCAACCCAACTTACCAAGCCCGCTTTCGCTTCTCTGTAAATCTGCTTGAACAAGCTCTGCGGTGTCGCCTTGTTCGGCGTGGAAAGGAGGACCAACTTGCCACCCGCATCAATGGTTGGCTGCACCGCGTTCAACACTTCGCCAAGATCGGGAATGAAATCGGCTTCGTCCACAATCACCATCGTCGCGGTGTACGAGCGTCCACCCGTCGTTGGGAAAGACAACGCGCGACTGCCATTCGACAATTCCCATTGGTGATTGTTATTCGTCAGCACCGCGCGACATTGCAACCATTCTGGCAGTCGGCGATACATTCCTTTCAGCCGAAAGTCGAGCAAGTCCGTCGCTTCATCATCCCGTTTGCTAAACAATAAAATTGTGGCAGCAGGTTCAAACAGCATAAGCCACAACGCAAAACCCAACACGAGCCAGGTGAGACCCACTTGACGCGCTTTGAGAATGACGACGAGTTTTGAGGCGTGTAGAGTTTTTAAGGTATCAAATTGCGCGCGCCACAAATGGAATGGAATCCAAGTGCGCTTTTCCGCGTCGTAAATGTGACAATAGGTATGAATGAAATACGCGGGCTTGGCGCGGCATTTGAGAAACTCGTTTTTGATTTCCGCGTGCGTCATTCATGCGTTTCGTTCATGGTGGAACGCATAGAGTTTTCCCATGCGTCCGCTTCGGATGCCGCCTTTGCCAAATCGTCGGCGCTCATTTGCGCGATGCCAAGTGAACCGCTCACTTTCACGCCAAGTTTCCGCTCGCCTTTTTCGACGGCAATGTCCTCGAGTGTCTTGCGAAATTGCTCAATCAATGACGCGTTGAATCGCACAATGTCCACGCGTTCCGCATCGTCGCCCGAACCGATTTGTTTCACATCGGGCAGCCAGCGTTTGTCTTCGTCAAGCAATTCGGTGCGAAGAAGCTCAGCGAGTTCTTTTAATTCCTCGACGCGCGCGAATTGTTGCGCGAGACCGCTCGTTAAAATTTCTTCGGCGCGGACTTGATACGCGGCGTAACGTTTTGCGCGCTCTGCTTCGTCGAATGCTTGCGCCCGTTCGCTCCAGTTCCATCGTTTTGCTTGCTCACGCCACGATTTCGGCAGCCCGCTGCGATGCGATGCTTGCGTACTGATTTTTTTAATTTGCTTGACCGTACGCGCAGTTTCCACGCGTTCAATGATGTACGCGCGATACACCGAGCGTGTCGCGCCAAGCAATAAAAATCTTTGAAAGCGGTCAAACCAAAGGTTAGATTCTTTCGGTTGTCGCTCCCAGCGTAGGGTCGCAGACGCAGACATACAACAAT
>CALMZO010000423.1 GCA_937870825.1 uncultured Chloroflexota bacterium
GTCGCGCCGGCGAACCCTTTTTCGGCAAAGACTTGCGCGGCGGCTTGAAGAATCTGCTGTTGGCGTTTTTGCGCCAATGCGCGGCGGGCGTGGAGAGTGAGACGCGGCATTATCAAATCTCAATATTATGAATGAACACTCATTCATTATTTTAATCCGAAAAAATAGTGTTGTCAAGAATCTCTTTGTCCAAGTTATTTGGCGGCTGCGACAGACTCCGCCCTCGCCTTGCGCGCATGCCAGCGTAAAAATATGGAAATTTGTATCGCTTCATTACGAAATCATTACAATCTAAAAACCTTCGCCTGCTAAAATGTGCATATCCGTACAAAGTGTACGAAAGGAAGCTGCCACATGAAGTTACTCCCGATTCCCGTCACGGACTTGCGAACCCACACGCGCTTTATCCTCCAGCGTGTGCGGTTTCAACGTGAAACGTTTCTGGTCAAGAATTTTGACGAACCGATGGCAGTGCTGCTCAATGTCGAGGAGTATCAAGCCCTCCTCGCCCACGTTGAATCCGCGCAACCACCCAAGACCCCGCTCGCGCAAACTCCTGAAAAACGATAAATTTTTTCTTTGCTCACCGGAGGTTCGTATGCGTCGAATACTCTTTGGCTTTGTTTTTCTCAGCGTTGTCTTTACTGCGACGCGCTTTGGGCATCAGGTTACTTCTTTTTTTAATGGCGATTTGACTGCAACGTACGCAGTGTTGGTGCTGAGTTACCTCGGAGGCGCCGCGATAGTGCCGACCATTCGCCGCCGCCGTTCGGGCAGAGACGGCGCACCAGTACGCTTTCATGTGTTCTTTACGGCAATCCTGCTGATCGCATATCCTCTTGCGGTCTTGCTTTACCTTTCGCTCAAGGCGATTCAAGATATTTTCAAGGATGTGCCTGCCGTACAGTTTGTCTTGGGCACAGACCTGTCCCAAATTTATTGGGCGATACTTGTCAGTTATCCCTTTGTTGCATTGCTTGTGTTAACGCCATTGTTCAGCATGAGCATGTTCAGCGCGAATTGGTTGCTTGGTCAATATCCCGGATTCAATCGTCTGTCGGCAGCGCGCTATCTTTTTGATGTGCAATTGGGCATTCACAAGGCGCATTTTCTTGTGACCGAAAATAAAATTCAACAGGTTCGTCCACCGGCGGGAGCGCTGTCGGCGCTCGGTGGACCCGGCTTTCTCGTCGTCGAAGAAGGACATGCCTTGATTACAATGCGCGGCGGACGCGTGGAGCGCATCGTGGGCACCGGCATCACGTACCTAAAACCGTTTGAGCGCCCGCATCAAGTCGTCTATCTCATGGGACGCGGGGAACTGTGTGAAATCAAAAACGTCGTCACGCGCGATCACATTGTGATTCCTGAAATCAAACTGCGCGCGTTTCATCGTCTAGAGCGCGGCAATCAATCGCACACCAACGGACAATTGTCGTTCGAGGATCGAATTATTCTTGAACGTGTGTGGTCCCCGAATGGTAGCAGTGGCGATTGGCGTGATTCCGTCAAGTCTGTCGCGGACGGCGCGCTGCGCGATGTGGTCGCGCGGCATCCCCTAGAAGAAGTCGTCTCTGTTGGCGCCGACGCCCGCGCGCGCCTCAAGCGCGAATTGATAGAGGCGATGAATCAAATTACTACGCGTCTCGGCGTGACGATTCTCAGTGTGGATTTCGGCGCGATGGAGCTGCCACACGCAGCCGAACAAGAATTACTCGCGCGCGGTTTGAGTGAAGTAAAGCGCCGCACGATTGCAATTCAAGCCGAAGCACAGCACGACCAGATTGTGACCCTTGCCGACGCGGAACGCTATAAAAAAATGGTGGAAGCGCACGGCGAACGAAGCGCGAAAATCACGCTTGCCGAAGCGGAACGCAATGCGGCGATGTTGAAAGCGGAAAGCGACCGGGCGCAGCAGATCGCGGGAGCGGAAGCGCAGAAGCAAAGCAAAATTACCGTGAGTGAGGGCGAACGCGAAGCGAAATTCAACGAAGCCGAAGCGGAAAAAATAATGCGGCTGGCAAAAGGTGAAGCGGACAAACAAGCGCTGCTTTGGAAGGGCGAAGCGCGTGCGGATGCGGTGAGTCGCGAGGAGTATGCGCGCGCCCAAGGGGCAGCGGAACGCATTCGCCAAATGATGACTGCCATGCATCAGCGTCAATTCACCAAAGCCGAAGTTGCCAGTCTCATCCTAAGTTTTCTCCGCGAGAACGAAGTGCGTCGCATGCGTTCCTTTGCGTTAATGGAGCAGCAAGCGATGCTAAGCGAAAATGACGCGGATATGGCGAGCTTGGCAAATGAAAATCGGCGTTCCACGAACGCCTTGCCGGATGGAAATCAATAGCACAGCCAAGACGTTTGGGAGGTCACAATGTTCGCAGTGGATAATTATGGCAAGCACGCGTGCTATTTGATTGATTTGCTGTATCGGCGTGAGCCGCAGACGCTTTGGCACGCGTTTTTTGAAGACGCGCGTAATTTTGCGCTCAAAGAAAAATGGGACCGCGCGCGCCAAGCGATTCAAGAAGCGCAAGAGCTTGCAAGGCGCGCAAGCACCAGCGCAGATTCACTCGACCCAATGTATGGGGCGATTGAACTTTTGTTTGCGTTCTCCTATATTGGAGAGGGCAAGCTGGCGGATGCCTTTCAGCACTATGCCTACGCGCGCGAAACATTTATTCAAAATACGGAAGATTATGGGCTAGCGGTTACACTGTTTGCGATTGGACTGTACTACCAAGCCCAACATAAATTGCGCGAGGCGTATGCCAGCTATGACCACTGTTTGGCGCAGCTTCGCAAGCCACTGCCTTCCGACCACACGTTACGGCGGATGCGGATAGATGTTTCCGCGCGGCGCGCCGAAGTGCAAGCGCAAATGTTTAGCAGCTCGGAGTACCCTCTCGTAAAAACTCCGCCACCTACATCATCGCCACCCGCTTCTGCGAACAGCCCTTCTTCAGATTCACC
>CALMZO010000424.1 GCA_937870825.1 uncultured Chloroflexota bacterium
GTGGGATCCATCGAACGCCAAATAAAAGGCATCACCCAAGCGAGTACGAAAAGCCCCCCAACCCAAACGGCGATGCCGAGCAGATGCAGCCAATCGGCAATCACAGGCAGCCACCAATCGCCGATACCGACGCTGTGTCCCAGCAATGAACGTGTGAACAGTGCAACGTTACCCAACACAATCAACGCGGTCTCGCCCATCGGAATGTTGACGCGACGATTCATTAGCAGAAGTATCACCAACGCCACAAGCATCAAAGCCATGCGAACGAGCCATAACATGCCAAAGCGCGTACTGGTGAGAACATTGACAATTGCGGTGAATGAAATTTGTTCGGTGACGAGCTGCGCTTGCAGCGCGAGTTCCGCGAAATTGCCAATGAAAAATAAAACGAACGCGACCGTGACGAGTTGCAGCCAACGTGTCTCTGCGATTCGATGTGTCGTGTTGGTTGCTTCCACCTCGTCGAGCGAACGATTCAACAAAAACGGGCGAAAGAAAAACGCGCCGACGAGCGCGAGCAGCGACAAGAGCGCCAACCAACGCGCCGTCGCCGAAATGGGATTTGCTTCGTACGTCGCCGTCCCACCCGAATCAATCGGCGCGGTGGCAGGACCCGCGACGTTGCCCACATTGAACGCAAAGACGCCGCGCGTAATATGTCCGTCCGCTTGGGACAAAATTTTCCAGACGACCGTGTACGTTCCATCCGTCACACCCTTCAACGGCATAATCAAGGATAGGTTGTCGTTCGGCGCAATCTGCAATGCTCCCGTATCCACGCGCTGCTTTTGCGCGTCCAAGACCTGCACTTCGCTAAAACTCAATTCGGGCGGTTCATCAAACCACAACTGCACTTGCGACGGCGCCGCGCCGACGCTCGAACCGGGCGCGGGATTCGCCTTGACCAATTTCCCATGCGCGGATACAGCACCCACAACAATTAGTGTGAGGAGCAGCGCGAAAAAGATTCGGATTCCTACTTTCATTTCATTCACTCTCGATCTTGCGGAGCGGCTTCCGAATCCGCTTCATCATCCAAATTCGGCGCGCGTCGAACGCGCCAAAAAAGAAATCCCATCACGCCCAACAGAATCACCCCCGCCGCAATCAAAAAGCGGCTAATCAATTCAGTCGGGGTAACGCCATTGGAAGTGGACGCGGTTTGAAGCGGCTGCGGCGTCATTACAAAGCCCGGCAGTTTGGGTGTCGGTGTTGGGGGAACAACCGTGTTGACACCGAATTCGAGTGTTCCATTCGTAGTCGAGTCATCGAGCGGGTCATTTGCCGTCCAACGAATCGTGTAAATCCCCGCGTTCATTTTCGTAGAGTCCAGCGAAACGACCATGCTCACAACATCGCCTTGATACGTTTTAACATCGCCCTTGTCCACGCGCTCGCCTTGTGCGTTCACCACTTCCAAATTGCTTTTTTCAATCACCAATGGCGTGGAAAATATACACAGGACAGTTGGCGGCGGCGTGTCCAGAGTGATGCCTGCGCGCGGAACACAGCCGACAGGAATCGCGTGTGCGCGAGCGACAGGCACAAACGCGCGATGTATTGTTCCGAGGAGGAGCAGCAGTGTAAGCAGCAATGCAAATCGTTTCATGTCACATTCGTCTCTGTCGCGACACGTTTACGCGCGCTTGAACGACGATTCAACCAAACACTTGCAACAATCAGCAGCGTCACAAGAACTGTAAAGACCCCGATAATCGGCGCCATCCTTTCGCGATTGAATACGGGCTTGCGTTCATCAACGGGAGCAGCCATTACGAGAACGACATTAGAAACCGCGATTTGTTTGCCCGTTACGTCAAACAACACCGCTTTCAAGCGATGGGGTCCTGTCGGTTTGAACCGCTCAACAGTTGCCATATTCGATCCATCGCGCACTCCAAGAATCGGCTCTTCATCCACCCACAATTCCCAATAGTGTCCATCGTTCGCCATGACGCCTGTGATTTCCACCGTCACTTGCGCGTTCTTGTCAGCAACATTGCGGCGGTCCAGCGGTTTGACAATTTGAATGGATGCGGGCGTTTGTGCGACGACATTGCTGACGAACCACAACGTCGCCGCAAACAGCGCGATACTTGCAAGAATGCGTTTCATTCTGCCTCTTGCACAATGCTGGATTTCATACGCGCGCGCACGCGCTGCGCCTCTTGCCGCATCAAAATTTTTTCCACTCCATCCGAAATCTGCGCGCCCAAGAACAAACTCGCCGTGCCAATGAAAATGCCAACAGGCATCATCAGAAACGTTTTGTCGAGGGGCCACCATGGATACCGCGTGAGATACCATGCCCACAAAAATTCACTCGCGTAAAATGTCAGCACGAAAACGGGACCGAAAAACAAAAGCCAACGTTTGCCCATACCGAAGCGCGCGAACGCAATGTCCAACAGCAGCGCGCTCGGAATCGCCATGATTGGCAAGCTCGCCATTTTTGGCACGCCAAA
>CALMZO010000425.1 GCA_937870825.1 uncultured Chloroflexota bacterium
ATTCAGACAATCAACGCGCCGTCCTCCAAGATTAGGGCGGCGCGTTTTCATTTGGCTTGGTAGGCGCTTCAGAAATCGGCGGACGCTGCAATACACGCAGCACCTTCCCCGCCACCATCAAGATTGAACGCGTATCATTGCGCGGCGTCTGAATCTTGTGATGTGAAATATCACCTTCGGCGACTACAAAAGTGCCAAGCACAAGCGTCTCGGCAAATTTGCGAAATTTGGGGGATGCATAAACGTAGCGAAAGAGCAGCTCTGGGTTTTCAATGTCCAGAATGTCAACAAACGTCACTTTGCCCTGCATCGGTAGATGGACAAAGTTCACGGCGACGACTTTGCCAATGGTGAGAATCTGTGTTGGCACATCAAAACCTCCGCGCGGGGAAAATCATTTGCGCGGAGAGTTTACTGTCTGACTTTGACTTGAGTTGACCGCGTGCGTGGGGTTGTCAAAGAAAGGTACAAGTTCGAGAATAAGATTGTGAGCTGGAGGGTTACGACAATTCGGGGAGGATTACAATTTTCTCGGCTAGCACATCGTACTGTGTGTACGCTTGTCCGTCCGAGTACATATGCATCGGAGGATTTCCTTGCGGAGTGGTACTGAAGGAGGCGTCAATCAAAACAAGATTCCCGCGTTTCAATTCTTTGGCTTGTTCGGCGAGTTTACCATTCGCGGTAATATGAAAAATGATGGGGCGCGGCGCATGATTGCCCGTTCTCGAAATCACTTGGAACACAATGATGTTTTCGTTAACGCGTTGCGGCTCTTTGTTCACGCTCCCGACGATGACAGCTTTGCTCAACATGAATTACATTTCCTTTGCCGAAATAGTTAATGCGTTCTCGCCAATGAGAGACCGAACAGATTGCAAGAATGATTCACTCGGCTGTGTTTGCATTTCACGTTGAAATGTGTCCAAACACATGACCAGTGTGCGGTGCGCGGCAATTGAATTGTCGGATTGCGCGTGTAACTCTATCAGCTTGAGCCATGCGCCCTCATTCAGATCGTCGGCGTGAATGGCTTTCTCGTACCACCCAATTGCTTGTTCAGGCAGTTTGTTGTGTGTCAATTCCCCAAGCTGCAACAACGCGCCAATGTATTTTTCGCGCAGACGTGTGCGTATTGGCACGGTCCAATCCTTGTAGTTTTTTTCCAAAAAGTCGCCGCGATATAACTCGACCGCGCGTTCAAGCAATTTGAAGCGAGCCGTTGCGTTGGGAATTGTGTGTGAGCGCGTGACGAGCTTTTCAAATTCCTCAACGTCGAACCAAATTGGAACATCGGGATTGAGGGAATACTGCCCGCGCTTGAGTTTGAGAATAACTTCTTCGCCTGCAAAATCATGAAGCCGTTTACGCGCGGAATGAAAGGACCATTGTGCGCGTTGATGGTCTTTTCCCGACCACAGCGCATCAAAAATTTGCTCATCGGTCCATGGACGGCTCGGCTGCATCAAGAAAAACGCGAGCAGCTCGCCTTGCACTTCCGAAGTGCGCTCATCCTTGCCGTTACTGCCATAGCGTTCGAGATACAAATACCCGAGCGCGCCGCAGCGCAAGCGCGGCGTCGGATTGGGTTTATCCAACGCGATCTGCAAGAGAGTGCGTATGGTCAAACAATCAGAGTTTTGAATGAGGACGGGTAGCGGCAAACTTTCCAAGAGTGTCTGCATCTGGCGCAGCGCGATTTTGACATCCTCGCGCGGCGCGCTCTGCATTTGAAGACACAAGCCAACAAATTCATCAAGAAGGGGATTCAATGCGCCATCGGTGGGAGGGAGAAACGGCGCAACGGTTGTAATAGCGTTTTCTATATCTGCGAGCAGCTCTGCTGCGTCTTGTTCAATGTCTGACGTGTGTGATTGTTTGATTTGCTTTGGCATTGCCTCATTCCGCAATTGGCCGGTGCGGAGTAATCTGACGTAGTATCTACGCAGGCACATGGCTCACGCAATTCGCGATGTCTTGAATTGCGCGGAGAGCGATTTTTTCTCCTCTCGATGGCTTGTCTATATTGCTTGCGCGCTCGACAAAAAACAATCCATCTCGGTTTGGTAACAATCCATCGTCAAGCGTCGGAATCAAGTAACTTTGCGCGCGCATGTTTTGATCCAGTTTGAATTTGTCCAAACCAAAAGGCAAATCGGAGCGATGTCCGTTCACGACGTAAATTGTCTTGTCCTGAAAATTTGTGTCTTGATTGGGTGATGCTTGCCAGCTGTAAAGATATTCGATGGAATCGCAAACGCCTACGATGAACGTGGATGCCTGCAAAATAGATGCATGAACGGCAGTTGGAATCAAGAATGTGGTCTCGCGTCGACTCTCGTCAGAGACATGCGAGCCCAAATCTACAAGCACGTTTTCCCAACGTTCATACGCGCGAACGAACACTTCATGAATAAAGCTCCAACCATTCTCGCCGCGCAGCGAATCCGATTTAATCCAATGTAGAGTGCCCGGCAAGAGGTCGAGATTCGGACGACAAGACTTGATATGACTCTCAACAGATTCGCTTGACAGGATTTCACCATCGTCCAATCGTCTCGCCAAGTCAATCAATGCGGATGTGGGTTCAAAGCCAAAGGAACGCGCCAGATCGCAGTTCCATAAATTCAAGTCAAGCAAGAGGGTTTTTGCGCCGCGTTGCGCGAGGGTCAATGCCAAATTCGCCACAATAGATGTTGTACCGACATGGCGATTTATGCCACGAACGGCGATAACGTTTGGAATTTCACTGGGTGAATGAACTTGGAAAATCAAATCTCATGCCCCGCAAAAATTCTTGCGACGTTGAACACGCGGCGGTGAGGTGGTTGTCATTATAGCGCGTTCGTTAAGGATACAAAACCAAAGTAAAAGATGCCTTCCACATCAAGTGAACAAAGCCAATTCCTGTTTGTGCCAGTTATCGAGCGTCTTGAAAAAAGTCCTGTTGAATTCGTCGAAGCGCTGATTGATTTGCTTGCCGCGCCCGAACGGAAACGCGAACCACGCCTGCTTTCTGACCTGCTCCTCCAAGTCTGGCTCTTGCTCGAATTCCCCGAACTGTTTGCCCCTTCAACATCTCCAACCAACCCCTCGAAAAAGTCATCGCGTAGCTCGCGCCTCACGCGTTACGAGCAACTCATTGAGTTGATGTGCAATGTGATTGAGAAAGCAATCATTCGCCATCTGCCTTTTGACCAAGAAAGTATTTCGCTCAACAACAAGGCGATGCAACATTTTTGGGGTGGACTTGCATTGCAGATTAAATTGGCGCTGCCGCTCGAACCACGTCGCGGCACTGCACTATACTCGAATGGAGTTGTCACACTTTCGAATACCAAGTTGTTCCCCTGCGAACCTCCGATGAGTGAAAGTCAAATCTACTTGCTCCTGACACAATTGGGTCATTCCTTTGTCTTCGAATACGCGAACGCTTACATTCATAATGAACATCTCTGTAACGTCATAACCCAACTTGCCCAAGCACCAAAAAACAATACAGCATCAAAAAATGATTCCGTTCCGTTGCAACTCTTTGTTCAAGAGCGCACGTTGAATAGGTATGTGGACAAGTTTGCGAAACGATTAGCCGCGCATTTCCGCGATGGTTGTAGACGTTTTGTCGAAAATCCGCCTGACCGTTTTCGTGATTTACTTGGGGCTTCATCCCCCGATTCTATTTTGTCTCAATGGATTGCGGATGCCTCCGACGCGCTTTGCATTAATCCCAAACCAATTTACTCATATGACCTTGAACCGAATGCGAAACAGCCGAGTACTCAAGTTCGAGAGAATGGTTCGTCTAACGGCGCGTCACGAATTGTAGTTTCGCATGAATTCAACTATAGAGAGACGCTGGAAAGATTCACACAGTTTCAAGAAGAGACGATTCGTGATTCGGTCCACACGACCTTTGTAGCTCAAGACTTGATTTCTCACGATGTTGCAGCCACAGAATCGCAAAGGACAGAAATCGGCGAGCTGGTCAATTCGCCCAATCCAAATCTCATCATCACCGCCCTTCCCGGAGGAGGAAAGACACGTCTCCTACAAGAAATTCTTTTGCGCCTTGGCCGCCCACCTACATACCATCTCTACATCAACGTTGCAGAATTTTCCGTGCCGCGATTTCGTACATTCTACCACTTTGCTGCAAATGAGATTTTGACGCGCGTTGATTCGGAACGTCGGGACATTCTCAATTTAGAAAATGATTTACTCATGCTCGACATGAACCGAAAAATCGTTTGGTATCTTGACGATTGGGATTGCAATTCCCAAAGAGATTTATTATCGCTCAGCAGCCTTGCAGGTCTTGGCAAATTTATTCTCGCAACATCAAATCCTTTTTCGCCAATCGAGCTGCTCTCATCGAATGGTCTCGCCCCTTCAGGTTTCGTGACGCTTCAACCATTCACACAAACCCAAATCGCGGAATTTATCAAAACGAATTCTACCAATCAAACCCCTGCAAGCACACGCATTGAACGTCGCGCTTTGCAATTACACGGACTTGCACAACTCCCCGGCGGCTTGCAGTATATCTGCGCGCATCCCGAGCACGAGACAGTCGTTGACGTGCTGGTCGGCTTTCTAAATTCCATTCTTCAGAAAAACAAAGAACCCGTTTTTAATTTGCAGGATCTTGCAGCGAACAACTCCACAGCAACTTTGAGCGAATCAAGCGCGATTGGCTCTGGCTTTCTCATCGTCAAAGCGCTGGTCAATCGGACGCGCGGAACAGGAATTGATTTCGACAATATCGCAGTTGACACCATTTTTCCATACATGGGCGCGAGTAATCGATCAGAAAATCAGAGACTTGCAGTGGAAAGAATCGAGCGAGCGGTGGAAGGGAAACTTTTGCAAGCCAATCGCGGTGGGCGAACGTTTCGGTTTGTTGTCCCTGAAATTGGGCTCCTGTTTGCAGCGTTTGTTATTCTCTCACACCATCATGCCAGTCACTGGCTTGACTTCGCCCTCTGTCAGTTTGAGATGTATCCGCTCGCGCCACTTTATCAATGGATGTTAGCGATCAGTACTTGGCATCAAGAAAAGTTGATTCTGCGTCACGGCTCATTCTTGCACACTGGAACCGTGGTTCCTTGCAATCCCGAAATCTACTCGGGCTTTTCTAACCCAGCCGTAAGTCATTGTTCCCCTCCCCCGTAGTCCCCACAAACAGATTGATCCACTCCTCTCATCATAAGAGGATTAGCAAGCTTCTGAAACAATTTCGCGACAAAAGTTGCGACGATTTTTGCGACAGTCTATGTAAGACCGGTTGTAAGAAGTTGTCGCTTGATTTGTCGCTTGATTTGTCGCAGCAGTATAGACTTCCATTTTCCGCCCTGCTACTCTCTCGGTGTCACAATACAAATTGCCAAGCGAAATTCTGGCTAGGCAATTCGACAACATCGTCCAGTGCAGCTGAGTGGAGTATTGCTCCAGCCGCTGGAACAAAACTGGCTGTACCCTTTACGAGGCGCAGCGAAGTTTTTGGAAAGAGGGAAACACCGTGGAACTGCAGTTGCAGGAAATAGAACAGGTCGACAAGATTCAACCAGTAGTCAATTTCTGGATTCCCGCCGACCCGAAAGATGAGCTCAGGTTGATCAAATTACTCGCGGAGATGGCGCAGTATTTGTTGTCGGAGCGTGGAAGCGAGCCCGACACAAGAAAAACCCAGACCATTGGACTAGTGGTTCACCACAAAAGTTTTGAGGGGTAAAGGCGCTTGAGTTTCGTTCGCGCATCGGCTGTTCTGAACTGCCATTTGACGGTGGCTCTTTGCTCATTGCGTGCGCCTTCCCACGCGGCGATCTCGCGTTGCAGCAGTTCGATTTCCGGAATGCGCCGATCCAAACACTGACGCGACAAAACGGCAATCTCGGATTCAACCATATTTAACCAACTGCCATGTTTGGGTGTGTAGTGAAATTCGATGCGACAAACTAAACG
>CALMZO010000426.1 GCA_937870825.1 uncultured Chloroflexota bacterium
CCGCTTTGAATGACCCACACAATCGAAAAGGTCCATGTGCCCTTGTGATTTCTGCCGTTGCAGTTGCGTTCGAGCGGTGGCGCGGGAATGATAGTTTCATCCACGCGCTGCCAAGGAATTTTTTTCCACTCTTTTTTGACGTGTTCGAACCACGGCTGCGAACCCGTCGAGACCTCATAATAGACACGGCACTTGACCTTGTCGCGTTTTCTGCAGAACCATTTGAGGTCAACCTCAAAATCGAGGGTAATGGTGATTTGATTGGGCGCGAGTTTGTTTTTGTGCGGTTTGACGCGGATGTTGGGATTCGTGTCGCCCAGTTCAATGTCTTTTTCGCAGCACGAAAAAATGCGTGTGCCGGTGGGCGTCGCTGTGGGGCTTGGCGTTCCTGTTGCTGTACGAGTTGCCGTGGGCGTGTCTGTTGCCGCGAGCGTATTCGTCGGCGTCGGCGTTTCGGTTGCCGTTTCGGTCGGGGTTGTTGTTTCTGTCGCGGTTACCGTTTCTGTTGTCGTGGTGGTCGTTCCGGTATGCGGCGCGACGTACGAATTTCGTCTTGCGGGCGGGACTTGGGCGGCGAGATTTTCTGCGAGGGCGAAATAGGCAAATGCAACAAGCAAGCTGGTGAGCGCAGTGAACAGGAACCAACGGGGAGGCGCGGGCGCGGGGGATTTGGGGGAGTGAGGCGTCTGCATGGAATCCTCCTCTCACGTACGAGCCCGCTTCATCGCGTTTGATGGAGCGAGGAGGTACTGCAATTTCCCGAGACGCGAATGAATAAACTTATTGTATCACGCGTTGGCAACTCGTTTTCCCCCGACTGTATCGCCGATTATTTTGGCGGCGACGGGACAAGCGACGGTAAAACCGAAAAAGGGTCCAAAGGCGTGCGTTGCGGCGAGCCCTGTGATGTACAAATTTTTGTGGTTCGTTTGAAATTCCGTATCGAGCGCGGGAAAGCCGTCAACGGTACCGAGAGAATCGCGCAGCGTCGCGCGGTCGAGGAACGCGACGTTTTGCATATTCGGTTTGTAACCGGTCGCGAGGATGATGTGATGGACGTTGAATTGCGCGCCGTCGTCGAGGAGAACGTCAAAGAGCTTGCCCTGAGATTCTTGAAGGGTTTTGTCCGCGTGCGCATTGACGGCGACGATGTTTGTTTTTTCGTGAATGTGAATGTTAGGTTGATGCACGCGCGCGTCGAGCCACTGTTCCAAAATCAAGCGTCCTGTCGCCCAAAAGTCGTGGCGAATGTTTTCCTGTTCGTCGGGTCTTAAATTGCGCCACCACGCGTGGTCGCTCAACGCGCGTCGCGCCATCGGCTGCACCCATGACCAATCGGGTTCGGTAAATTTTGGCGTCGCGTGACGATGCGTCAAATGAATTTCCTCTGCGCCTTTTTCATTCATCAACGCCGCCCACTCGAACGCGCTTTGGCGTCCGCCGACGAGCAGCACACGCTTGCCGCGATAAAATTCCAAGTCAACGGCGTCGCACGTATGCGTGTATGAACCGGGCGGCAATTTTTCGACGAGCTCGCGCGGCGCGTGTTTGAAAAAGGTGAATCCCAAGCCCAACAAAACGTTTTGCGCGCGAATTTTTTCACCATCGTCGAGCGTTGCTACATACTCGTCATTCTCCTTTGCAAGATGTGTGACGTACGCGTTGTGCGTAGTGACATCGTACTGTCCCATGAACCAGCTGGCATAATCGAGAAAGGTGTCGAGCGGCACGGGTCTGATTTCATGCTGCGCCAACTTCGCCGCAGGCACAGCGGCTTGGCGCATTTTTACAAACGTTTCAAACGTATGCACATCGCGCGCGTCGAGATGCCAATCGGGACCCGAACGCAAGAACATGCCGCGCGGCATATTCATTTTCCAAAAATCGAGCGGCTTACCCACGACAAGCGTTTCCACGCCCAGCGATTTCGCATACGCGGCAGTGGCGATGCTGTACGGACCCGCGCCGATGACGAGAAAGGGAATATGATTCATTTTATGAGTCGAATGAATCCTGCCTGTTCAAAATGATGGTCAGTTGTCAATGCGTCTGTAATTCCTCGTTCTTGCATTACCAGAAAACTGACAGCGTCCACAAGTGACCATTCTTTGTCCGCACGCGCTTTGAGAAATGCGTACGCTGCAGCATCCATTTGTGCGTCCACATGCACAATTTCCAGAACGTGAGATGCGCGAATCGTATCCAAATAGTGAAATTGCGTCGCGCGGGGCAAGCGCAATGGGCTTGAAAAAAGAGCAAGCAATTCAACGAGAACATAGTTCGTCGTTATGAAGCGCCGCCCTTCTGCACGCATGTGTTGATAAAGTTGCACGGCTGTGGCGTGACCTTTTTCGCCGCGCACAAATAGCGCCGCCCACCCACCTGTATCCACAAATACAGAGGTCATTTCTGGATTTCCTCTAACAGTGCTTGGCCTAAATATTCATCGTGTCGTTCTGCAAGGTCATGCACCGGCACATCCAGTCCACCAATCAATTCGTCCAATGGGTCGGGTTCTATGTTTTGGATGCGCGCCATCGCGTCAGCAAGCCACTCCATGACCAGTTCGGATGGTTCTATGCCTTTTGTTTGCGCTTGTTCTTCAATGACAACAAAAGTTGTTTCAGGGATTTCAAGAGTAAGAGTTCGATTCATTATTCCTCCTCAATGCAATGCCTTATCGGTTACCTGCTTCTCTATGGACACACATCAAAAAATACCGTCACCGGATCGCCGCTCGTATTCGGAAAAATCGGTTTGTCGAACGCGCTGATTTTCCAACCCGCGCGCATGTACAGATTCTTGCACGGACCCGGACCCGTGACGGGTTGGTAGGTGACCGAAAATTTGCTTTCGCCCGGCGGAATGCTGACGGAGGTCGCGGGCGATTCACCAAAGCCCTTGTTGTTACCTTGCTTTTCCGGGTCGTACAACAGAATCAACCAGTTGTAATGCGCGGTGCCGCCCGTTGTATTCAAAAACGTTGCCGTGAACGTCACGTTTTGATTCCGTTTGGGATTGGACGAATGTTCGATTTTCGTCACGTACACGTTCGGCGGAAAATTTGGCGCCGGGGTATTGGTCGGCGGCACATTCGTTGCCGTGGGCGGAATGCGTGTCGGCGCGCGGGTAGGCACGCGCGTGGGTACGGCAGTTGGTGGGACGGTGGGTAGCAAGGTCGGGAGTTCAATCGTTGGCGACGGTTCCGACGTAACGATGACGACGGTGATTGCAGGTTCGCCGGTTGGCGGAATCGCTGTCGGTTTGTCCGTCGGTGGAATTTCTGTCGGCTTGGCGGTGGGCGGAATATCCGTTGCAATCGCGACTTGAGTCGGAACCGTTGTTGCCACGACACCGGGCGCGGTGGGACTGGGCGCGCGCGTAATGGTTGCCGGCAGTACGGGTGTAATTTGCTGCGGCTGCTGCGCGACGAAAATGCGTTCGCGGTTTTGAAAAATCAAAAACGCGGCGACGCCGAGAACAATGAGCAAAAGCAAAATCAGAATCGGCACGAGCGGAAATTGGCGCGCGTTGTTCGTCGTTACCGGAGTCGGAGTAACGGCAGCGCGCGGCGGTGGGGCAGACGCAACGGGCGGAGGCGTTTCACTCGGCGCGCTCGCAAGCGGCAGCGTTGCGCCCGCGTACGGTTCGCCTTGCACCCATTTCGCGCCGTCGTAAAAATACCATTTGCCGCTGTCCGCGCCGAGCATCCAGTAACGTCCCTGCGCGTCTTGAACCATCAACTCGCGCAGTTTTTCGTCAAACTGTTCTTGCGTGATTCGTCCCGTGTCGAACTGACCGCGCAATTTAAAGTATTCGTCTTCCGCGTTGCGATATCTGTCGGCTGCCATATGTTTGCTCCACGCCCACAATGACTGCTCCGGTCTTTTGCCGCAGCATCCAATTCAAAACTCACTCGACCACCATCCGGTTAACGGCACGCGATAACCAATCGGCCGTTTGCCCCAACATTCACTTGCGCCAACACGCCGCTGCTTCCCTCTGCGAGATTCCCCGCGCAACTCGCGTTCGTGCCTGCCGCTTGTTCAAATTGCTGCATCCGCGCGGCAATGTCTTTCAAGCGCCGAATCACTTCCAACAGTCGTGGACCGGAAAGATTGTCCGCGTTTGCCAATTCCTCGTTCAACACTTTGCGCGTCAATTTTGCATACTCTATCCATTCCGCGTCAGGAATTGCGGTGATGACATATCTGCCCTCTGTCACTTCTGCCGACGAACTCTCGCCATTCGGCGAAGGTGACAGAACTTGACGCGTGCCGCCTGCCACCACAACCACGCGCACAGGAAAGGTCGTGTTGTTGACAACCGTAATCGTCGGCGCGCAGCTCGCGAGAAAAACGATGGCGCCAAGCCAAACGAATGACAAAGGAATGCGACGCATAGTTTTTGTCCTCTCATTGTGCGCGGCACAATGCCGAAGTGGCGACAAGCAAGTCCCTGCCGACACTTGCAGGACTGTTCACGCGATTCACCACGATGCGTTCCGGTAACGTGACAAATTGATATTCGTCTCCTCCACGCGCGCGCAGCGTACATTCGCCCAACGCCGCGCGGCTGCTTGCGAGCGCGAACGTCACGCGATAGAGACCCCCATCGCCGAGAGTGATTTGTTTGACGTCGAACGCGTTCAATTCCATCGAATTCGAGAAAGAGGAATCTTGGTCCGTCGCAATGCGCCGAATCTGCACAAAAACACTTTCGTCGCGGAAATTGTTGACCGAGAGGGTTGCCGGCCCGAGACCCGCAAGCTGCAACAGGGTTCGCTGCGAAATCATTCCACTCGCAACGGCGAGGTAGCCGCCGCCGCCGAGAACAACACATGCGACGATGAGGACGAGACAACCAATCAACAGTGTGCGCCCGCAGCCGCCGCTTTTTTGCGCGGGCGGCGCGGTCACTTGCGGCGATAGAGCTGCGGGTGCTTGTGTTGGCGTCGTGTAGCGCACAGGCGCCGTGTTTTGTCCGCGTTCCGGCAGATGAAGCGGCGGCGCGGAGGATGTACTCGCGCGCGGGTTTGCTTCGACCCATTGCGCCCCGTCATGCACAAACCACTTGCCGCTTTCGGTGCCGAGCATCCAATAGCGCCCGCGTTCATCCTGAATCATGAGCGCGCCCAACTTTTCCTCAAACTCGGCGCGGGTGATGCGTCCGACATTCAATTGTCCGCGCAATCTAAAGTATTCATCTTCGACCCGTTGAAATGTATCGGCTGCCATGCTCAACCTCCGAGATGCGCGCGCACTTGCTCAAGACATTTGAATCATAAATCAAAAATCGCGTGCAAGCAATGGGCTTAACACGCGCTTAACCGGTGTTTCGCCGGTGCTTAACCACGCGGGGCATTTTCTCGGCTATGCTGTCTGCTGTTACAGCTTGCAAGAGGACATTCAAAGGAGTAAACAAACATGAAACAACGCACCGCAATTCTTTTGGCATTGGCTTGTACCGCATTTGTAGTGGTATTGGTCGGCGCGATTGCATTTAGCATCACGTCGAAAACCGTGACACCGGAAGCAGTAACCGAGTCGCTGCCCGAACCCGAACCGGCCCAAGTCCAAAATTTGGGCGGCGGGATTGGCGTGAAAATCATGGCACCGGCTGTTTTGCCGACGAACGCGCCGACCGCAACCGTTCCCGCACCGACAAGCGCGCAGCCAAAACTGGTTTCCGCAGACCGCGCCTCGCGCATCGCCCTCGCGCTATTTCCCGGCGGAAAATTGCAGCAGCCGCCCGAACTGGTCAATTACCAAGGCAAAATGGCGTATGAAGTGCTGTTGAGCGGCGGCACCGTGTATGTGGACGCGTTCACGGGCAAGGTGCTCGCAAACATTATCGCGGTTGCATCCAATCCCACGCCGACGCAGGAAACCTACACCGATTCCGGCGGCACTGACGGCGGTGGAAATGATAGCGGCGGCGAGAACAATGATGCCGGCACGAATGAACCGCCGCCGACCGTTCCCGATATCTCTGCGCCGCAGAACCCTCCGCCGCCATCCGGTCAGCCCAATGACGATAACGGGCAAGATGACAACAGCAATGACAACGACAAGAATGACGACGGCAACGACGACAAAAACGACGACGGCAAGGACGACAAGAATGACGACAGCAACGACGACAAAGACGATAACGGCGATGAAGACAAGCACCAAGATGAAGATGACCGGGGCAATCAAGACGACCACGGGAACGAAGATAAACACGCGGACGAGGACGACCACGCGGGCGATGATTAACGCTCACAGCGGATAACAAAAATATGGCACAAGCAACCTCAAAATCAAAACCTTCCATGCAGCGCGGCGTCAAAATCCTGATTGCTTCGCTCTCGATGGTAACGACCTTGGGCGGCTGGGCGTGGCTCGCCCACGGCGAATCGCCAGATGCATCCGGGAGCGATTCCGTTCAAGAAATCACGGACGCCGAACAAGAATCCGTCGCGTTGGCAGTCGAAATACCCGCACAACCTTTAAGCGGAGCAGGTTCCGTCAGCATCGCGCCCCTCCCGACCAAGCCATTGCCGAGTTTGGCAAAATTGCCGGTGCGCGGCTTGCGCCCAGTCGGCGATGCGACAGAGACGCCGCCCGCAATCGCCCAGCCGCAAACGCAAGGGCAACCGCAGGCGCCGCGCGAACGAAACCATAGCGGACAACAGAACGCCGCGCCACCGCCGCAAAATGTCGCGCCGCCGCCGGAACCAAAACAACCTGCGCCGAAACCGGAACCGCCGCCCAAACCCAAACGCAAAACAAAATCGTCCAAGTAAATCTCGCCAACCTTTGAGCGGTTCGGGCGATGAACTTTCGCCCGAACCGCCGACCCCAAAGGTGTGAAACAAAAGCACCATGAACGAAATCACCTTTCGCGCGATGGGCAGTGAAATTTACTGCGCGGTGGATTCCAAACATCGGCGCGTAAAGGAACGGCTCGAACGCGTGCCCGCGATGTTTGAAGCGTGGGAAAAAACGTTGAGCCGTTTTCGCGCCGACAGTGAATTGTCGCAATTGAATTCGCGCAGTGGTGAAAGTGTACGCGTGAGTGACACCCTGTGGCGTGTGCTGCAATGGGCGCAGCGCGCGCAAGAGTGGAGCGATGGTCTAGTGACACCGTTGGTGTTGAACGCATTGGAAGCGGCGGGCTATACGCATTCATTTCACGCCGCACAAAACAACTCGGCTTTAACGAACGCATATCCACCACAAGGCAACGCGGTGAACCCACTCCCGCGTTGGGAAATGAATTCGACAACACACAGCATCCGCGTCGAACCGGGCGCGCGTCTCGACCTCGGCGGTGTTGCCAAAGGATGGGCGGCAGAACAGACCGCGCAGTATCTTGGCGAAGTGGGCGCGACAATGGTGGACGCGGGCGGCGATATGGTGATGCACGCATCGCCGCGTTGGGAAGGCGCGTGGTATGTCGGAATTGAAAACCCGTTCGCGCCGGATGATGACGCGGGTCCTGTTTTGCAAATCACGCGCGGCGCGGTGGCAACTTCGGGACGCGATTACCGCAAGTGGACGCGCGATGGCGTGCCCGCGCATCATCTCATTGACCCGCGCACGAATCTTCCCGCAGTAACCGACGTGTTGACGGCGACGGTGATTGCGCCGACGATTTTGCAAGCCGAAGTCGCCGCAAAAGTCACATTGTTGTTGGGAAGCGGACAAGCGCTCGCGTGGCTGCAATCACAGCGCGAACTTGCGGCGCGCTTGATTTTAGAAAATAGAGAAATTGTGATGACGCAGGAAATGGAGAAATTTTTAGTATGAGCGCGAATGTTCAGACGGAACACGGGTCCGCGCGTCCGGCGAATGCCGCCGCCGCGCCGACGACGCCGGAGATCCCATTGGTGAATCCTGTCGAAATTATTTTGATGCTGGTCGCGTTCGCGGGCGGCGCGTTTGGGGCGGCAGTGCTATTGCCCGCATGGCTGCCGGGCTTGAGCGCGTCGCTGTTGGGCGAAACGCCGAAAGCGTATTGGTATCTCGCGCGCGCGACGGGCATCGTCGCGTATCTCTTGTTGTGGCTGTCCATTGTGTTTGGAATGGTAGTGAGTAACAAAATGGCGCGCTTGTGGAACGGCGGACCGACGGCGGTGGAACTGCATCAATTCATCACGTGGCTTGCGATTGCGTTCAGCATCTTTCACGCGCTCATTTTGCTCGGCGACAAATACATTCGCGCGTCGTTGGTGCAAGTGTTGACGCCGTTTGCGTACTCGGGTTATGAACCGTTTTGGGTCGGCATCGGGCAATTTGGTTTTTACCTGACCGTCATCATCGCTTCGAGTTTTTATCTTCGCAAACAAATCGGCTATCGCGCGTGGCGCATGTTGCACTATGGCAGCTTTGTTCTATACTTGGTTCTGACGCTGCACGGGATTTTCGCAGGAACGGATACCACTGCGCCTGCGACCATGTTGATGTATTTCGCCACCGCGCTCTCGGTGTATTTTCTCCTGATTGTCCGAATTTTTGATTCAATTCGCGTTCCGCGCGCCATGCCGCATGTCCGCAAGTCTGCCCCCACCTCCACAACTGCTGCTCGTTGAAGACGACGAAAACATCGCGGAACCTTTGCGCTTTGGTCTCCAGAGTGAAGGGTTCCGCGTTTTGCACGCGACTACCGGACCCGAAGGACTGGCGATGGCGCGTCGTCATCAACCCGACCTTGTACTGCTCGACGTGATGCTGCCGGGCATGGACGGTTTCCAGGTTGTTCGTACGCTGCGCGCGGAATCGTCCATGCCCGTTTTGATGCTCACCGCGCGCGGGCAAGAACTGGACCGCGTGATGGGTCTCGAATTGGGCGCGGATGATTATTTGGTCAAGCCGTTCAGTTTTCGCGAGCTCGTCGCGCGCGTGCGCTCCATTTTGCGCCGCCGCGAATTGGACCGGGGGATGGCGAACGCGTCGCAAGACCGTCTCGTGTTTGGCAATTTGATTCTCGACAAGACGGCGCGGCGTTTGACGCGCAGCGGAACGGCGGTGGAATTGACGACGCGCGAGTTTGATTTGCTCACGGCGCTGATGGAACGCGCGGGCCACGCGCAGGCGCGTCAAGAATTGCTCGACCGCGTGTGGGGTGCGGAATGGATTGGCGACCCGCGTACGCTCGATGTGCATATTCGCTGGCTGCGCGAAAAAATTGAAGAGGACCCTTCCGCGCCGCGTTTTATCGAAACCGTGCGCGGCTTTGGGTATCGCTTTAACGCGCAGCAAGAGTAAAATGGGCTAATATGCGTTTTATTCCGCAAGGTCTCGCGAGCCGCCTCATGCTCACGTACGTTTTGCTCGTACTGTTGAGTGTGGGCGGCTTGATTGTTTGGACGGGCGTGCAATTGCAAGCGGCGACGTTCGAACAAGAAGAACACAATCTCGAAATTCAAGCACAGTTGATTGCCAACGCGCTGCGCGGCGCCTTCGGGGAAAGCGACGACAATCGAAATTTGGCGTCGCTGCAAACGTTGGTGGAGGCATACGCGGAACAGAGCCGCAGTCACGCGTCGGATGAATTGCCGCGCGTCACCGTGGTGGACAACCACCTGCGCCTGCTCGCAAGTTCCGACCCGCGTGTGAAACAAGGCATCGAGGACAATCACACGGAATTTATCGCGGCGCGCGCGGGCTATGAGCAGCACGATATTCGTCGCGATGAATTTGCAAAGGAGGAGCGTGTGTTTGTGGCGGCGGCGCTGCGCGGCGAGCATGACGTCACCGCGTTCGTCCAGCTCTCCATGTCCACCGAACCGATTTATGCCGTGATTCGTCAGATGTGGCTCGGGCTCGTGGGCATCGGCGGAATTGTTCTCGCACTGACGGCGGTTGTGAGTTTGGGGCTGGCGCGCGGGATTGCGCGTCCGCTGGAAAATCTAACGCGCACAAGCGAAGCGATTGCGAAAGGACATTTGGAACAACGCGTGACGCCCGAAGGACCCGATGAGCTGGAACGGCTCGGACGCGCGTTTAATCAAATGACGGAACGCTTGCGCGATTTGATTACGCGCGAAAAAGAATTTGCGGGGAACACCGCGCACGAATTGCGTTCGCCGCTGACGAGCTTGCGATTGCGTCTTGATTTGTTGCAAAATGCGGCACGCACAAATCCCTCAATGACGCAACAGTATCTCGCGCAAATGGAACGTGAAGTGACACACTTGCAGCGGGTGGTGGAGCAATTGCTTACGCTCGCGTCATTAGAAGACGGCACGCATGCGCCACGCATAAATTTTGACCCTGCGCCGCTGTTGTACGATTTGGCGGATGAAATGTCGCCGTTCGTTCACGACGCGCAAGTGAATTTACAGGTCAATGTGCCGGAGCACTTGCCGCCGATTCACGCAAACGCGGAGCAGGTTCGGATGGCGCTCCGCAACGTACTGGAGAACGCGTTCAAATACACGCCGGCACGCGGCGAAGTAACCTTGCACGCGAATGCGTTAAAAGATTTTGTCAAAGTTGCCGTGCGCGATACGGGCGTGGGCATTCCGCCGGAGGCGCTCCCGCACATCTTTGACCGATTTTATCGCGTGGATACCGCGCGGCGCAATCATGTGCGCGGCAGTGGTTTGGGTTTGGCGCTCACACGTTTCATCGTCGAAGCGAATGATGGACACATTGCGGTTTCGAG
>CALMZO010000427.1 GCA_937870825.1 uncultured Chloroflexota bacterium
CTAGGGCAATCGCATTTCAAACGGAAAGGACTTGGAGCAAGTAATCGTGGTCCCAAGCCGCCTTCATCCGTTTGGCTTTGATGCCCACTTTTTCACTCCGCTCTTGTTTCAAGAGAACATAGGCGACATGCCGCACCATTGCGAAATTTTCGGGGCTGTTCAACTTCCGCATGCGACTTTCATCTTCGCGAAAGGCGATGTCCAAAACCCAATGCAGACTGTTCTCAATGCCCCAGTGCTGCCGCACACTGGCGAGGAGGCGGCGCGCATTATTCGCCAGACTCGAAATGTAGTAACGAATGGCGGTGCTGCGCTTGGCATTGATGCGACGCTCGGCGCGCACCATGACCACTGTTTGTAGTCCGCGCCACTGCTGGCGTTGCCGCACATAATCTAAATACTCTGGATCCGACAGCGTCCAACATTCGCGAATCTCAATGCGTCCGTGCCCTTTGTTGACCGTACGATGATAGCCATGCGGCACTTGTTTGAAGTTTTCGGCAAGGCAGCCCGCGAACAAATCTTTCAAATCGGCGTGTAATTTGCCCTGATTTTCCTTGACCGACAAAATGTAGTCAGCGTTTTGTTGCTTAATTTGCGCCGCAATCTTGGTCTGACAATTGAGTGCGTCCAAGGTCACGATGCAACCCGTCAAGTCGAGCAACTTTAACAACTCGGGAATGACCTTCATTTCGTTGGATTTGGCATTGACTTTGAGTTGTCCCAGCACAATGCCGTTAGCACTTGCCCAAGCGCTCACCATCATCAGGGCTTTCTTGCCGCAAGTGCGATCATGCGACCGTCGCAACTTTTTGCCGTCAATCGCGACGATTTGTCCATGCGTCAGTTTGCTGACCGCACGAATCCACACCAGAAAGCAACGTCGAAACGCCTTGGCCTCCAGTACGGCAAAGACGCGTCCAAAGGTATCATGCGACGGAATGCCATTGGGCAGTTCGAGAAAGGTGCGTAACCATTTGCGGTTGGCTTTCGCCCACAGTTCGATTTCCACCCACGTATCCGCACCGCAGATGGCGGCGCAGATCGCAATCACGATAATGTCCAAGAGTAAATGGCGTTTGGCATTGCCTGTGCGCGGGTCGGGAATCGTTCCAAAATGTTTGGTGAGGGATTGAGCGGGTCTGTTCGCCATGGCGCACCTCCTGTGAAAGATGCGCCATTATCCTATCTTTCATTTCCTTTGCCACTCCGCTATTTCAAATGCGATTGCCCTATGACTCAACCTATATAGGAGAACCGAAATGGAAAACAGTGGCAAGCTGTACGTTTTTGAAGGAATGGATGGATCGGGGAAAACTACTCTTTCCCGACTCTTGAAGCATCACTTTGATTCCGTTGGTATTAATTCATTGCTTATGACGTTTCCGGGGCAGGAACTTGGGACACTCGGAAGACATATCTATCAACTTCATCACAAACCATTGGATTTTCAAGTGCAGTCAATCAATCCAACTAGCTTGCAGTTGCTACACGTTGCAGCCCATATTGATGCGATTGACAAGCAAATCCTTCCTGCCCTGCGTTCTGGTGTCACGGTAATCCTTGATCGGTTTTGGTGGTCCACCTGGGCGTATGGAAGTGTTTATGGCGCAAACAATACAACATTGCGACAAATCATTCAGGCGGAATTAACTCATTGGTGTGGAATTAAACCTACCGCCCTGTTTTTCTTGAATAGAAAATCAGGCTTTGTTGAAAAGGGAAGCACCATTCAAGGACAAAGAATAGAGCGCGCGTATCTCAACCTTGCGCGTCGGCAGCAACATCGCCATCCGCTTTTAATCATACAGAATGACAAATCAATTGAAGAGACGATGACCAGTCTCGTAAAGTACATAGAAAATCCGAGAATGCGTTCACGATTTCGCTCTCAAGGGCTATACGTAAGAAAATCCATCAGCCGTACAAGTTGAGTTGCAATGAAAAGACGAGCATCAACGAAGGAGAAAGTTAACGCACGTCCGTATACCTTTTCTTCTTTAGCGCCAGCAAAGCCAACACAAGTCTTTGATACATACTGGAGATTCGCCGCAAAACGGCAAGAAATTTTTTTTGCAAGGGTTAATGAATGTAAACCACCGTGGACGACTGACCCCATTCTTACTCGCTTCCGTTTTACCAATGCCTACAGGGCATCCGATCGTGTGAGCCAGTACCTGATACGAAACGTTATTTATCAAGGAGATCAATCCCCTGAGGAAATATTTTTCCGTATCCTTTTGTTCAAGTTCTTTAATCGAATAGAAACGTATGAGACGCTTCAAAACGAGCTAGGAGAAATTCGTTATGATAACTTTTCCGTGAAATCTCTTGCCGCAATTCTAGATCGCCGCTTCAAGGCAGGAAACAAAATATTTTCTCCAGCATACATCATGCCTTCGGGCCGCGGACTATTTGGTTATGCAAGAAAGCATCGTACATTTCTAAAATTGTTAGAGTTGATGATGCGGGATGGCGTACCGGATCGCGTGGTCAACACACGCTCCTTACGAGAGGTCTTTGAAATACTTCGCTCGTATCCCCTTATGGGCGATTTTCTAGCTTACCAATTTACAATTGACCTCAACTATAGTACTTTAGTGAACTTTAGCGAAATGGAATTTGTCATGCCGGGCCCCGGTGCCCGAGACGGGATACACAAGTGCTTTGAAGACCTAGGTGGGTTAAGTGAAGCAGATATCATCAAAGTCGTGGTAGACCGCCAAGAGAAAGAATTCAAGCGCCTAGGACTCGATTTTAAGAGGCTTGGCTCGCGACGCTTGCAATTGATTGACTGCCAAAACCTTTTTTGTGAGGTTGACAAATATGCGCGGGTCGCACATCCTCGCGCAGCTGGATTGAGCGGTCGAACGCGTATCAAACAGCTCTATCAGCCGAATCCAAGTCAAATTGATTATTGGTATCCGCCAAAATGGGAAATTAATCCAATACAGTTAAAGAAAAGTAATCAAAATGGTACATTTATTTGAAGGCATAAGTGCCAATGATGTTTGGGATCAAGCGAGAGGGAAATTATGTGATGAGACCAAAGTACTACACCAAGTTGGCAGAGGTGGGTTAACATTTGAAATTCTTCACGCGATTTTTTCAATTCGTGATCCCAAACAAAGATGGATTGTGAGTCGTAATCCCGCGATCAACCCTGCTTTTGCCATTGCAGAAGTGGTGTGGATTCTTAATGGTCGTAACGATTCTACGTTTGTTAATTTCTGGAATAATCAGTTATCAAAATACACAGGTGAAACAGAAAGCTACCATGGGGCGTACGGTTTTAGGTTGCGCCAACACTTTGGAATGGATCAGATCGAGAGAGCGTATAGAGCACTTTGCGCGAGTCCAAGCAGTCGTCAAATTGCTCTACAGATATGGGATCCGCGTATAGACCTGCCAGATATGTTTGGCAAACCAGCCAATCAAGACATCCCATGCAACATATCATCCCTGCTCAAGATTCGAGAAGGGAAATTAGAGTGGACCCAAATTGTCAGAAGCAACGATCTGTTCAGAGGTATACCTTATAATTTCGTCCAGTTCTCAACGTTACAGGAAATATTTGCGGGATGGTTAGGAGTTGAGGTCGGCTGCTTTACTCAATTGAGTGACAGTCTCCATTTGTACGAGAGCGATTACGAAGCCACGCGAAATTCCATCGCGATAGTTGCTCTCTCCAATCCAGACTCGCTAGCTCTGGCATGGGAAGAATCAAGGCAGACGTGGCAAACGATGCTTTTTGTTATGGAAGATATGACTAATGAAGCCCTTAACGGGCAAAAAATGTTTGACCTCGTGATGGGTGCTGACCTGAAAATCGCTTTTCGGAATTTGTTATACATAGTTGCAGCAGAAGCCGCGCGCCGGAGAAGATGGTTTGACCTTGTTTCGACATTTGCTGATCAATGTGTCAATCCACTTTTGACCCAAGTGTGGAATCAGTGGTGGGTTAGAATGCAAAAGAGGCATAATGATCCTTTGAGAACTGCATCGTGACAGTCTGGTGATACGCCACGTCCTCTCTCAAATTCGAGCCTTTCAGAATTTGTATATCACCATGCCAGTCTGAATTCTATTCTGTGATTCTGTCACTGATTCAAACTGCGAAAAACAATACACCCGCTCCCCATCCAAATCCACCCAATTCGCGCGGTCAACCGTCTCATTCGGATTGACAATCATCTGCTGCTGCCCAAACAGAATCGGTGCGACGCGGCGCAAATTGGTTTGGGTTGGGTCCATCTCTATTTCAATCTCGCGCGCAATTTGCAGCAAGTGGTTCATTCGTTCCGTGCTGTGGGTGATGAACAAAATCGTCGTTTTCTCTTCAACGTTGTCGGGGACGAGACGCGCGACGACGCTGGCATAACACCGCGCGATTTTGCGACGCAGTTTGTCGGCGTTACTGCGCGTTGTATCAATCTCCACCACAAAATGAATGTGCTTGTCGCCCACATGTAACACTCCACGTCCGTCAGGCAAAAACGCGCGCCGCTCGCCATTCAACGAAAAATAAAGACGGCTCTCGTTTTCAGGAACCCACTCCAATTCAAACCCGCGCGCGTGAGCCGCGCGCGTCAATTTAACGAACAACAAATTTGC
>CALMZO010000428.1 GCA_937870825.1 uncultured Chloroflexota bacterium
GGACATGGTTTGACGTTGGGCGGACGCGCCGCGTATGCGGATTTATTCAATCCCGCCGAAAGCGCGCGTGGACAAGTACTGACGTTGGACCGCCAAATGATTCCTGCGCGCGTCGAACTTGGATTTGTTCTGTGGCTGCTCGCGTGGATCGCGTTTGGTTTGTTGTTGTTGCTTCCCTCTGTCTGGAGCATTGCGAGTTTCATTTTCATTTTTCTCGTCTTCCTCGCGCTGTCGCTCACGGGTTGGCGCTTTCTCGGCTTCTCGCGGCTGAGCGCGTGGACAATTTTTCAATTTGTCCGTCGGCGTTTCAAACGCGTCGCCGAATTGGAAACGCGCTTGACGCTAAATACACCGCAAGGACATAAAACGGTTTTCGTGCGCGGCGAATTTCAAGGAACCATGCAGCAACTCGTACACGGCAAAACGAAAATCGTTCCATTCAACGACGCCAACAAAACCCTAGCGGTCAATCATCTCGTCCGTGTGTGGGGATTGAGCGAGGGGAAAATTTTGCGGGCGTGGAAATTGGAATTTTTAGAAATCAACGGCGCGCCCGCGCAGGTGTGGCTCACCGCGCCACGCGTGGTGCCTCTCACTGCCGCGTTGTTTATTCCACTCGTCTTTTGGTTTATGGTTCGGCTTGTGTTGTTATTCATTAGCGGTTGAAACGTGCGCAAGGGGCAATGCCGCGAAGATGTTTCGTGCCTCACACAAGCTAAAGAGATTGACCATCCGACTATCGGACGAGCCGACCAACTGACCCGTAACTCACATGCGCGACCTCAACGCAATCATCAATCAGATTATTCACGAATACGAAACGCTGCGCCAAGCGGACGCGGAAGCGCGGCAGGCACATGGCGCGTACCTCCAGCAATTGGAAACAGAAGCGCGTCAGCAAACCGCGCGCGCGGCGAGTGAATATCAACGCGCGATGAGTGAAGCAAACGCGCGCAAAACGCAGCGCCTCGCGCAGCTCGAACAGCAGTGGCAACAAAAACAAGCAAGCATCCGCCGCGATGTGTGGCAGACGACGAATGCGTTGGGATTCGTGGGCGCAGATTGGAACGCGCCGCTGTGGAATCAATTCGCGCTGTCGAACGGCGCAGTGCCGACGGGAACGCGTATCGGTGTCTTGAAAGTGGATACGCCGTTCAAACTTGCGCCGATTCCCGCGCTCTTGCCACTGCTCGGCAAAAAACATTTGGTGATTGCCTTTCAGGGCGCGCTCGCCGATGCGGCAAATCAATTGCTCCAGTCCGCAGCGCTGCGTCTCGCCGCGACGTTTCCGGCGGGCGCATTTCGTTTCACCTTTATTGATGCGGACGGCATGGGGAAAAATTTGAAATCGTTTCTCACACTGCCCGAACTCGTGCGCGGGAGTGACATTGTTGCCACCGAGAACGAAATCGAAAAAGAACTGACGCGCGTGGCAACACATATCAAGAACGTGATTCAAACGCGCCTTTCGTCCACGTTCAATACCATCGAAGAATACAATGCCAAAGTGAACGAGGTGTCAGTGCCGTACCAATTTGTCGTCATTGCGAATTTTCCAACACACTTTGGCGACCGCGCCGCAGATGCGCTGCTTGGCATCGCGCAAAATGGTCCGCAAGCGGGTGTGTATATTTTGATGACGGTGGATTTGGATAAAAAGCAGCCGCACAATTTCGATTGGAATCAACTGCATAACTTTTCGACCGTGTTAAACGCGCAGAGTCACGATGAATTTACGTGGAGCGATTCCGAATTTGCGAACGCGTCTATTGTGCCGGACCGCATGCCCGCGCCGACCTTGACAAAAACAATTCTGGAAATCGCTGGCAAAGCCGCCGAGCAGCACGGCAACGCGGGACTCAAATTCAGCGCGATTGTAACACCGCAGCCGTGGTGGCACAGTTCGACGCAAGAATTCATCGCTGCGCCACTCGGCTACAATGATAAAGGTGACAAGCACGAGTTTCGTATCGGGCTCGACTTGGAAGGGGTGCATCATGCGTTAGTTGGCGGACAAACGGGTTCGGGCAAGACGAACATGTTGCACGTTCTCATCATAAACCTCGCTCTCAAATACAGCCCGCACGAACTCGAACTCTATCTCGTAGATTTCAAAGAAGGCGTCGAGTTTCAAGATTACGCGCGATACAACTTGCCGCACGCACGCGCTGTAGCCATCGAGACCGAACGCGAATTTGGCGTCAGCATTCTGCATCGCCTCCAACGCGAAATGGAGCAGCGCGGCAAAGCATTCAGCGCGGCGGGCGTACAAAATCTCAAAAGTTATCGCGCGCAAACAAACAAGCTGCTGCCGCGCGTCCTGCTCATCATGGACGAGTATCAGGCATTGTTCAAAGAAGATGACCGCCTCGCGCAAGAAGCGGGGATGATTCTCGAAGATTTGGTGAAACGCGGACGCTCGTTCGGGATTCACATTTTGCTCAGCACCCAAGAGCCGCCGCGCAATTTTGCGAACGGGCGCGCTGTGTACGGACAAATGCGCTTGCGTTTGTGTTTTCAATGTCTGCCGGATTTTGCGCGTATGATTTTGGGTGACGACAATGACGCGGCAAAATCGCTGGAGCGTCCGGGCGAAATGTTTTACAACGAAGACAATGGCAAGCCCGACAAAAATGTTTTTGTCCGCGTCGCATATCTGCCGCCCGATGAACGCGTCAAGATTCTCCAAAACATCCAACAGCTCGCGTCGCAGCATTCCTTTGCGCGTGCAGAACCAATGGCAGTGTTTCAAGGTGCGGAACCCGCGCGTGTGCTTGACAATGCCGTCTTGCGTCAATATCTATGGAATCCACACTATGCGCCCGCGTCCTCGCGCGCATACGCCCCGTTGGGCGAAGCGATTGAAATCAAACCACACACCGCCGCCGAATTCGAACGGCAAGGACGCTCGAATCTTTTGATCGTTGGCGCAGAGGAAGCTTATGCGCGCGGAATGTTTGGCGGCGCGCTGCTTGGACTCGCCGCGCAGCGTTCGCCACAGGATGGCGTGTTTTATGTGTTGGATTTTGGTAGACCCGACGCAGACCCTGCGAATATATTCGCGCAGTTCAAAACAATTTTGCCGCATCGTTTTGAAAATGAATCCATCCAAAACGCCGCGCAGTTGGTTGAACGGTTGGATAAAGTCGTGACCAAGCGCGCCGCGCAAAGTGGGGTTCCTTCGCCCGAAATTTTCTTTGTGATTTTCGGCGCGCAGCGTTGGCGCGAGTTGCGAAGCTCTGACCCGTACATGCAAACCGATTTATCCAAAGCACTCACGCACGTCGCGCAAGAAGGACCCGATGTCGGCGTCCACCTCTTGGTCTGGCTCGACTCGCTCGCGAATTTTGAACGCGCATTTCGGCGGCAGGGACTCGAATTTTTCGATTTGCGCGCGGCGATGCTGCTGCCGCAGAACGATGCGATGAATTTTTTGGAAAATCCGAGCGCGTCGAAATTGAGTCCAAACCGCGCGGTCTTTCGTTCCCAAGAATGGGAAGCAGGACGCCTCGAAAAATTCAAACCCTACGCGTTGCCCGATGCGCAAACCCTGGAGCAAATGAAAAAACGTTTTACGCGTAAACAATAATTCTTGACTGGGTACACTATTGCACGACCGCACGATTTCACCATCACACCATGTTAGGAGGTGGCTCAATGGCACAACAAGTTCAAATTGACCTCGATGAGTTGATGACGTTCATCAGCGTTCTCAGGTCATTCAACGGCAAACTGAACGGCGACTGGGGACAACTCAAAGGACGCTGGGTGAGTTTACGCGACACGTGGCGCGATCCCCAATGCGACAAGTTCCTCGACGCGGGCGGATGGCAGCAAGTGATTCAAAGTATGGAACGCTATCTCGCGCAGTGCGACCAATATGTTTCGCACTTGCAGCAAAAGGCGGAACCGTTACGACAGTATCGCGGCTACTGAGGAGAAGTCATCATGTCAGCACCCAATCCCGAGCCCCAAATCCAACAGCTCCTGCAAGACTTGAGAAATCCAAGTGCAAAACGGCGCGAAGCGACTGCCAAGCAATTAAGCAGTGCTGGCACAGTCGACCCGCGCGTGTTGAACGCGCTCTGGAATCTCGCGAGCAGTGACCCTGTGCTGTACGTGCGCCAAGCTTCACGCGACACGCTAGCGGCGCTGGGAAAAACGCCACCCACGGCAGCACAGGAACAGCCGCTCCCCCAAAAGGGGAGCGGCACAAACTGGGCGCTAATTATCGGCGCAATCGTCGTGCTTGTTTGTGCGGTACCGGTTTGCGTTATTTCCATTTTGGCAATTCTGGGTCCACAAATCGGCAACATCTTTTCACGTGTGACAAACGGATTGGCAGGTAGTCCATAGATTGTTTCATTCACACTTTGCTGCAAGCAGGCACAGGAGCACACCCATGAGCGGACAAGTTCAGATTGACCTTGACGGACTCACAGCGTTCATTAGCGCACTCAAGACTTTTAATGCCCACCTCGACGGGAATTGGAATGAAACCAAAGCGCGTTGGCAAAGTTTGTTGCAAACTTGGCGTGATCCCGAGTGCGCGAGATTACTCGACGCAGAGGGATGGGCGAATGTCCAAGTCGAAATGCAAAAGTACCTCGCCAATGCGTCGAGCTATATTTTTTGGGGGGAAAAACGAGTGCAGCCGCTGATGAACTATCGCGGAGAATCCAGTGGGTTGGGTTCGGGGATTTCTGGTTCCAACATTCCAACTCCGCCAATCACACCGCGTCCTCGTCCTGTCGAAAGACCGGAAACTGGCGGCGGCAGTCCCGAAAACAGGGGATAAACGATGGCAGATCCTATCCAAGTTGAACGCGAGTCACTCATTCGTCTCAAAGATGAAATTCAACGCAAGCAAGTGGCATGTCCGCAAGCGTTTGAGCAAGCCCATGCGAGCATCAACGCCCTCGGTGAGAAATTGATGCAAGCACAAAATGATTGGCAGCGTCAAACCCAACGTTGTCAGGATGCCCTGTCGCGCTGCCGCAGTATGGCACGTTCCGACGCGCCGCCACCCGACTGTTCGCGCGAAGAATATGCCCTCCAGCAAGCGCAACAAAATTTGCGTCAAGTACAGGAACTCAGCGCGCGTTTGCAGCAGCGTGTTGGCGAATTTCGGAGCGTTGAGAACCAACTCAACATCGAGTTACAACGGACCGTTCCCCAAGCCCTCGCAACGTTGGAGCGAAAAATTGGCGACCTAGCGCGCTATCGCGGGATTGGATAATCCTGCCGCGCCGAAAGGGAATCGAAAATGTACGTGCAAGACGCGCGTCAGAAAATGGAATACGAGTGGAATCGCCTCACCGCGCAATGGCAAGACACGAAAGCATTGTGGCGCGATATGCAGCAGTACAATTTTGAAAATCAGTTTTATGTGCCGCTCGAAAAAAGTATATATAAATACAGCGAAGCGCTGGTGTACTTGGAGGGTGAATTGCAGAGTATTGAAAGGGCGATTCCGAGCGTTTCAGGTTGGTGAACATGTCAAATGATATGGACGCCGCGCGCAAGACCTATGCAGCGGTCTTGCATGCACTGGACGTAGCAACACGTTGGCAAACGCAGGAAGCTACCCAAGCCGAAACCGAATACACCCAAATGGTTCAAGCCGCAGAAACGCGCCGCAAACAGGCAGAAGAGGGATTTGCGAAGCTGCGCGCTGGAGGAACCAAGCATGCTGAGGAGATGCGTACTTTGGTTGAGGATGCCGTCAAACGAGGGGAGACGTTATATTTGCAGGCAGACCTGAACAAGCATCGTCCTCAATCCCTGCCCGCACCGCGTCCGCTCGTTCCTGCACTGCCCCCCGAACAAGCGCTGCATCGCGCCATGAATCAAGCGGTGCAAGCGGCAAACCTAATTCAAGCCAAGCTGTCCGAACTCGAACAAGCGCGCCGTGACAATTTTTTAGAAACGCGCCGTTTCATCATCGCAGGCGCGATTGTTGTTGCGGTTGTTCTTGTGATTATTATTTTGCTTGCTGCCCGCAACTGATTGTGCAGAAATCATTTTAGCCAAGTCATTTCTGGGCTTTCGGCAAAGTAAAGTGGTTGCTGCCTACTTGCTCATAGTTGAACGCGGTGCGTTTCTCAATTGGATTCTCCAAACTGGACTGTAGCCGCAATGCCTTGAAACTCCACCCAAAGCGCATAGCAAGACACTCAGCATATGTAGCCGTTGCTGGGGATTTCACTTATCCTGGCGATTTCACCAACTTTTTATTGGCTGCCTCTTGACACGCGCGGCATTCGTTTTATAATGCGCGTGAGAGAGACGAGAACGTTACCAATTTGGGCAGCGACGACCTGCATACTGCGAATCGTAATGCTAAAAAACCGCGTTGTGAGAAGGACGGAATCGACCCCTGATGACCTTCTGTCGGCAAAAATTGCCGAGACCTGTTGCCAAGGAGAAGGTCGCGGGTCCGAATCCCGTCTCCCGCTCTCGGTTGTGGGAAATATATAACTTTCC
>CALMZO010000429.1 GCA_937870825.1 uncultured Chloroflexota bacterium
CAGCGAAATACAAACCGAAACAGTTCACGTTCGTAATAGCGCAAAGTCTCCAAGTAATATGAAGTCTCCAAGTAATATTAAGAGTGTTGACGAATTTAATTGCTTTCTTTTCTGCGACGCTTGCTCCAATATGATGGTATCTGCGGCATGCCTGTTCACCAAGTTCGCGCGCTTTGAACCCATCCCCTTCTTTATCCGCGATGATTGCCAGTCGAAACAGTGCGTCGGCAGTAGTCTTTTGAAAGTTATGCGCGTTGGAGAATTGAAAACAATCTTCTAAATAAAATTTGGCTTGGGCCAAATTTTCGCGTTTCATCCAATGTACCCCCAAATTAAAGAGTGAGATTGCTTTGGCAGACGGTCCTCGCTCTAACGCATACTTGTATCCGAATTGGAGTTCGCGTTCAGCTTGCTCGAATTCGCCCAATTCGGTTAAAACAATACCCAGGCTGTCGCGAGTGGTAATTTCTTGACGTCGTAAATTCTCTGCCAAGTACGCGTCAGCGGTCTTGGTATATTCTTGAATCAATTCAAGTAATTCTAAGAAGGCGGGTTTCGCCGTAACGAAATCCTCTTGTTCAATTTTGATTGTTGCCAAGTAACGATGTGCGATAACAATTCCGCGTCGGTTATCGAGCTCACTGTATGTTTGCAATGCGGCGCGAGCTAATTCCTCAGCCTGTTTGAACTCTCCTCGATCCATTGCAATCCATGCGAATTCGCTGCAAATTTCTCCTTCAGTGACACGGTCACCAAGAAACTGCACCGCCCGCAGCGCCATTTTTTCCAACTGCTCATAATCGTTCCAATATCCAAATTCATAAAGCGGCGTTGAAATCACCTCCCAAAACAATTTTACTCGGCTTGCCCAACCCAAACGGTCACACTCTCGAATACAGAACATGATATTTGCGCGCGTGGCAGTTTGATGAAGCAGCTTTTGTTCTGTGCTGAGAATCCTTTGCCAACCTTCAGCAGCATGTTGAACACATCCGGTTTGATAGTATTCATCAAGTACTGGCGCGATCATCAATAGACTCGTGATTCTCTGAAGGAACTGTTGCGCAAGGGGATGTAAACTCAAGCGGGTAGCGAGGCCAATCTCGCTCATGTTTGATTCGACTAAATTATGGTCAACGAGTTGTTGCAACGCAGAACCAAAATCAGTCTCATTGAGTTCGAGTTTGATGAGGTCTCCTTTTGCGATAGAAGCAGGCATGATACGTCCCAGAAAAATCCATAATCGCCGGGCATGGTCATCGAGGCTATTCCATTCCTTTGAGAACGCGTACATATAATATTCGTTCGCATCGGGCGATGGCGTGTTATCCAGTTCATGAACTGCAATGTCAATTCCCGAATTTTGTATCTGACTGAGGACACGCTTCAATGCGTACGGAATTCCCATAGTAAAAGAAAAGACTTTCTGCAATTTGCCCAATGTGGATTTGCCAAGCCGCGTGCCCATGCGATGTGCTTCGATTTGCAGATAATTCGACGCATCGCGTTTTCCCAGTCCGCTCACTGGGACTATCCAAACCAAGTCAAGTTGATTCAATCGCCTATCGCGCATAGTGATCAGTAAGCGAGAATTGCCCAAAACGCTCAAAAGTTTATGGACTAACTCTACAGCGTCAACACTGTCCTCTAGATTGTCCATTAATACCAAATAGCGATGCGCCCAAAAATGGTCTGCAACAGTTTGACGTTTCTGAAGCTCAGACTGTTTGGCTACTTCCTCCAGCCCCATCTGAACAGCGAATAGATCAAGTACTCGTGCAAACTCTTGGCTTGAATCGAATATCCCGTTTCCCTTTTGTGCCAATGTCGAGCTCTGACGCAAACTGCACCACAGAGCATCTACAAATTCTCCCGCGCGCAAAAGGCGTGTTGCGGCTTCCAAGGCTAGGGTAGTCTTGCCTATACCTCCGTTTCCACACAAACAAATAGCATAGCGCTCATGATGCCGCTGCAAACGTTCAATGACTTGCGCCAAAATCTTTTCATGTTGGCACAGTTCATAGTACCGATGCGCTTCCAAATGTCTGCCGCGTAACGAAAAAGAGGATTCTGGTGCAGAGTTCCTCTCCTCAGTTGTGAGAATGGAGAGCCGTGCATTCGGGGCGCCATCGGTCTTGCTATGCTTGGCAAGTTGATGCAGGTTCAAGAGCTCTTCCGCTTCTTGGCGCTGCAGATTAAGGACCCTGATAAATTTTTCGAGATAACTAAGAGATGGCAACTCTTTGCCGCGTTCAAATTGTGATACGCGTGACCAATGATAGCCCATCTCGTAGGCAAGAGCTTTTTGTGTCTTATGCGAATTAGCACGATGCCCTTTTAAGAGACTACCCAAGCGATTTTTTTCCATATTCGCAAATTCTCCACTAATTTTTTATTGAAAAGGTAAATTGAATCCTGATATAACACTTTTTGATTTGAGGAGCAAATCACTATAGTCAAGCTTCGTCAAATCGAGGTCATGTCAAACTAGATGTCCAAAGGAGAGCCAAGATGAAGACATATTCGTTGCGTTTCTTGCTCATCGGATTCTTTGTTACTGCACTTGCTTTTATCAGTTCCCAAGCAACACTGGCTGATGACCCGCCAACCCCTGCTGATCCGCCAGGCGTAACATTTAGCGATAAGAAACTTGAGGGTGACGGTGCTAGAATCTCCAAGGCAAAGAAAAAAGAAATACAAAGTGCACCGAAAGATGAGCTTGCTCCGGAAGCCGTAAACGTAGCGGTGGGCGCGAATTCGGCTTGGACAACAGACGGTGTTGGCAATTTCAAGACAACTTTTCTGCCGTATGACTCTATCCGTTATTACGGTCAGATTTACAATAACTCGGGTTCGGGACGACAATTTTACGCATGGTTTTATCGTTCAACACCTTGTGGCTCTGGCTATCTTTGGCAAGGATGGCTCTATGGTAATACTGGAACACCGGCATGGTATTACTCAACCTCGGCACAGTGTGTAGGGACGCATACTTTTACATTCTGGGTCTACTATCAGGGAACGTACACTTCTCGCTCCCGATCATACACAGTTTACGGTTACCCTACACAATTTGGTGCGCCCCAAACCACCTGGAGCAAGCTCTCCAGCTGTTTATACGGACTTACAACATGCTACAAGCGAGGATGGTATCATACTGGGATTGATTCGTATGGAAGCAGCGATGTTCTGGCAACGGGTCCGGGAATCATCCGCTTTGCACAATCTGGTTTCAACAACAATTTGGGAAACACAGTCATCATTGAACACACATTGACAACTGGAAGCAAAATCTATAGTCAATACTCCCACTTACAAAGCATCACTACCTCGCAAGGAGCATGTGTTTCCAAAGGTGACAAGATTGGAGTCAAAGGAAACTCGCCTGGGGGATGGGAAGAACACCTACACCTTGAGTTCAAGATAAGCGTGACGCTTGGTAGCAGTCCTTCCGGTTATTGGGGCTACGTACCAACGCACCCAGACAATTGGGGATATCGCAACCCATCCAACTATATTTACTCCAAGTACGCCTACGGATGTAAATAGTTTTCAGATTGGGAGTTGCAACATTCGTAGAGATGCAAGTGTGATTTGTCGAATACGGAGTTCTTGTATAGGCAATTCACTTCGTTCGAAACGATAATTTCCATCGCCACTCCCTATTCTTTATTTCGACTTCACCAATTCGTTGTGAGAATTGGAAAAGAAAGGATATGAAGGAAATGTTCCATATCAATCGTCATTTCTTCTCCACCATTTTGGGACTTGTATCATTGCTTGTCTTAGTGTGGTTTTCCGCACCTGACAAACCCGCTTATGCCGCGCCGCAGGATGGCCCCATCCAAGTACTGAATGCAAACAACAACTACTTCCTCAAAGTGGATTTGCAAGATTCGCGTGTACGGGTTCGCGTCGGACTTGCGAATAACGATACCGGTGGATATGAAACATTATCGAGTATGAAGAACCGCTACTCGGGAAAAGGATATGCAGAGTGGGCTGTCATCAATGGTGACTACTTCGGGAGTGGGTGTCCTTCGAATGTGAATTGTGTCCAAGGGTTGACATATATCGATGGCAATTTCAAAGAGAATTGGTCTGAATACGGTACAGGCAATGCGGCAACATGGCGTGTGCGAGGTTCTTTGGGTCTAGATTCTTCAAAAGGGATTCAACTCTCAATCGGTAATGAACAATCAAAAAAGCAAATGACCATTGCTGGAGGACCGATGATTGTCCGAGGCGGTGGCACTCCAACCTGTAGTTCCACCTACTACTCTTCTTCAAATACAACTGTTTTCTCAACCGGTGAACAATTCAAGGGTAACCAAACCAGTTATTGTACCAGCCCCAGTAATTTGACGATGGTTGGCTACAGCAGCGATCGCCGTTATATGTTTATGGGAGTTTCAAAAACAGGCAAGACCGTGCTTGAGCTGGCACAGTGGTTGAAGGATCAAGGCGCGTCAGATGTTCTGAAGCTTGATAGTGGTGGCTCAAGTGGAATGTATCACAACGGAAATACTATTCTTTCGACTGATGGGCGTGCATTGCCAAATCATTTAGCAGTGATTGTTGATAATAGTCCACCGCCCCCTCCCACAGGGGAATGGACTGCAGAATACTTTGGAAATCATGATTGGGGTGACAAGAAATGTGAACGCAAATTTGGCGGACCCAACTTTAGCGAAGATTGGGGCGGCGGTTCTCCACAGGGTTGCAATGGCATGCCATCTGATAACTTTTCTGTGCGTTATAAAGGACGGTTTCATTTTGATGGGGGTACGTATTACTTTAAGATTAATCACGATGATGGCGCTCGCCTTTGGGTTGCGGGACAGCAATTGCTTGATCGCCCTGACAATTCAGGCGAAGATTGTCCCTCGATGAACGTTTCTGGCGATCAAGAAGTGCAGATTGATTATCGTGAAAACGGGGGTGGAGCGCACATTAGTCTGGAGGTACGCACCTCTGACTGCGCGCAACCTCCTTCAACTCCCTCAAATCTCCGCGAGGTAGGGAAAACATCGTCCACAATCACAGTTGGATGGGACGATGTCGCAAACGAAAACGGTTACAAGATTTA
>CALMZO010000430.1 GCA_937870825.1 uncultured Chloroflexota bacterium
CACCGGCACTGCCACCGCTGCACCCACGATTCCCGCTTTCATCAAAAAATCGCGCCGCGAGATGTGTTGATATTGCGCGGGAGTCTTGACGGGTTCTGCCAACAGATGTTTTTTGTCCAGTTGTTCAAGAGCATACCACACCACGCGCGGGTCAACAATAGTACCGAGTTCAGAGGACATTTTCTTGGCAATGTCCGAAACACTCGTTTTGCCATCGGCATATTTCCAGACCAATGCCGCAGTCGGATTCAAACAACTTGCTTGCGCGTTATCGAGGTCGTAAATCAAGATTTCATCGTTCAGCGTTTCGACGACCAATTGTGTGTGTCGTGCGCCGGGAAAAAGAGAAGCAGACATGAATCCTCCTGCCGAGCAGGGATTGGAATGATTTGGGTAGAAACGAACTCGTGCAGCATTAAACAAGCTCTTGGGAGTCGCGCCCAATGAAATCGTTTAGAAAGCGTCTTTCAACGCATCGGTACGCAAAACAAGTTGGTTAATGATGCACTAGAGAGGAGATTTTACAAACTTGTTTGGCATTATCAGTGAATTGTCTGTTTTGTCAACAGATATTTTTGATAAAAAATCCAGTCACTCTTTGTTACGCCAAACGCGCGGTCTTGCATTTCCAAAAAATTTCGCTCGCGCGTACGGTTGACGATTTCCATGACACGCCCTAGAATGTTTTGCGTTCGAGAAATTTTCAAGGGAGTGATGTAATGCTGACCCCGAACCCCGCCATTCAAAACCAACTTGACGAAGCGAAAAAACAACTCGCCGACTTGAAAGCCGAAAAGCGTCGGCTCTTTCCGCCCAACACCGACCCGCTCGGCGCACCCGACCGATTTCCCGCCGACTATACGCCGGAACAAATCGCGTATCATCGTCAATTGAATACGCAAATCGAGGCGCTCGAACAACGCGTAGACGATTTGCAAACGCGCCTCTACAGCAAATGAACATACCATTAAAACCAACCGGCATTGTGGTGGACCTAAAGCAGCGGCTGCTCCAAATCAATTGGGAGGATGGAGCGCAAAGCGTGTTCGATTTCGATACGCTCCGCCGCGCTTGTCCCTGCGCCGAATGTCGCCCGTGGGTCCATGACCTCGTGAAAACGACGATGCCGCGTGAGCCGTCGGATGCTGTAAAAAACGCGCGCGGCGAACTCGGAACGATGCAGGACATTCAGCCCGTCGGAACCTATGCCCTGCATTTCAATTGGGCGGACGGACACACCTACGGCATATACGACTGGAAATACCTGCGCGAAATCTCCCCTGCATATAGTACTCAAGTCACATAAAGAACCATATTAACTCGCGTTATGCGCCAGCTGTCCTTTCGAGCCGATTTTGCAAGAAATCTCCAGTGCGAACAACAAGATTTCTCGCCGCGACGTAATCGTTGCAATCGCTCAAAATGACATGCGAAAACCAAACGCCAAGTTCTCAACTCCCCAATTCGAGAGATTTCCCACGTGAGCGAAAAACGACCCATCAAACTCTTGCTCGAGTACGATATTCCCGACCAAGTACAGGAAACGTACTATCGGTTCGTCACCGGCGAATTTGTGCCCCAAGTCAATCGCATTGGGCTTGAACTCGCCGAAGTGTGGGAAACCGTGTACGGCAATTACCCGCGGCGGCTCATTGTCTTTGTCGTCCAAGACCAAGAGACGTGCGACGAAGCCTTACAAAGCGAAAAATTTCAACGACTCGAACGCAAACTCCTCCGCTTTGTAAAAAATTACAGCAAACGCACCGTACCGTACAAAGGACAATTTCAATTCTAACAAAAGCATCGAGGGTTGAGCATAGAGTTACGGAATTGACTCTATGCTCAACCCTTGTGTCTCATTGCTACTCATGCGCGTAACCATTTGGGTTGACATGGAAGGCATGGCAGGAATCTATCGCTACGGCGCGCAGCATCTCGCGCCGAGCGTCGCGTGTGAATTGATTGAAACGCGCGTCCAAGAAGCATTTTTTGGTATCACAAATAAAAACGTAGAGACGTTCCGACGGAACGTCTCTTTTTTTGCAAATTCAATTTACCATTTTCCACGCCCGCCGCGCCGTTCCCAAAATCGCGCGGTCTGTTTCCAAAACATTTTCGTCAAGCCATTCCGCGCGCGCGTCCTTCTCGCGCATCCTCAGCACAATCGGAATCTCTGCATCGAACGGCGCGCGTACGCGCGTCTTGAGAAAATCTCCCCCGTCCGACATTTGCAGCGCGCCCGTCAAATTCCACAGCAGCCACGCGCTCAACATTCCCGAAAACATCGCGTTTGACGCTTGATGTTGGACGCTTGGCGCTTGCTCTACCATTTTTCCGCGCGCGACAATTTCCTGATTCTCAATTTCCCACTCGACGCGTTCCATCTCTGGCGTCACGAACGCGATACCCGCAATCTCGCGCGTGGGCGTGCGGCCAATGTCGAGACACGCGGCAATCACTTTTTTCGTTTTGTACCAGACTTCGGCGGGGTCAAACTCATCGTCCGCAATTTGGAACGTTTGTTGTGCAGAGGAAACCATTTTCAAATCGCGCGTGACGAGCGCGGCGCGGAGGAGATTCGAGTGAACGGAGAGGATGAGGAGGAAACGTGGGGGATTCATCGAAACTATTCAGCAGGCTTCACCCTGCGCAATAATTCGTCAGCAAGGTCGAGATAAAATTTCTTTAGCAACTCCAAGTCAAGTGGTTTAATCATACGCGGCATTCGTGTAGCACCCCGAATCTGACGCATCATGTTTGCAACCCAAAATTCTGTTAATCCCAAGTCCTTTTGTTTTGCGAGCGACAACAAGTGGTCCAAATCCTGCCCTTGCTGAAGGATAAAGTAAAGGTCAACAAAGTCTTTGCTTTCCGTACGACTCAAAATAGCAGTTAATTTGCTTGCTCCTACATTTTCCAATGAATCTACAATTACATTGCCGAAAAGTTGATTTTCCCCAAATTGAATTTTATGGTCACGGACCAGATCAATGCGTACGACTTCGCCTTCTGCCTCTAACGAGAGTTGTTTAAGTGAAGTGACAATCAAACGCTTTGAGAGTGAGCCGCCAACTTGGCGAGAAATTGCCTCAAGCACTGCGGTCGCAAGTTCCAGAACTCCATCGTCCACCGTGAACAAATCCAAATCTTCGCTAAAACGATGATGCAAATAAAATGCTGCCAGCGCGGTTCCACCTGTCAAAAAAAACTGTCTCCCAACTTCCGTTGCAAAAAAGAGTTCAAGAACCTTCGCCTGCAACGGTGTGAGAATATCATTAGTTGGCATTTGACCACACCTTTAGGGCATGTCCCCACGCCTCTTTGATTTCTGGAACACGCCACCAAACGCGATCAAAATATTCACGCACATCCTTGAGTCCAATATAATTCCAAATATCGTCCCACAACGCGTAATTCAGAATGCGACTCATCACCCAAATTTTTTCTGTCTCGTTATCCCCGCGCAAAATCGCCCGCACGTCCTCTTCCGTCAGGTCATAGTCCCAAAAAAAATATACGCGTTTGCGTTCCTCTTGTTTTGCCTTTGCTTCCATCGTCATCTCATCACAAAATTTTTTCTCTGCATGCGCCAGACGTTTCATCGAGTGGTCATTTGGCTTTGCAAAACAATCACTCGCCGAAATGTCTCTACGCTCACTCTTTCTCTCCCTCTCCCTATCTCAATATCTCCCGCCACTACTCGCCTCCGCCGTTTCCCCGCGCGCCTCTTGCACAATTTTCACGCCCGCGCTTGCGCCGATGCGCGTTGCGCCCGCTTTAATCATCTCTTGCGCTTGCTCCAAATTTTTCACCCCGCCCGCCGCCTTGACGCCGAGATTCGGACCAACCGTGTCGCGCATCAACGCGACATCGTGCGCCGTCGCGCCGCCGGGTCCAAAGCCCGTTGACGTTTTCACAAAATCCGCGCCGGCTTCTTTTGACAGACGCGACGCGCGAATTTTTTCCTCGTCGTTCAACAACGCCGCTTCGATAATCACTTTAACGATTGCGCCTTGCCGATGCGCCGCGTCCACCACCGCGCGAATATCCTCGCGCACAAAATCATCGCGTTTCGCTTTCAGCGCGCCGACATTGATGACCATATCAATTTCTGTCGCGCCGTCCACAATCGCCTGTTCCGTTTCAAACACTTTGGTCGCCGTCGTGTGCGCGCCCAGTGGAAAGCCGACAACCGTCGCCACTTGAACAGCACTGCCGCGCAGCAGCTCGGCGCACTGTTTCACGAACGGCGGATTGACGCACACCGCCGCAAAGTGAAACTCGCGCGCTTCTTTACACAATTTTTCAATTTCCGCAGGCGTCGCTTCCGCTTTCAGCAGCGTGTGGTCAATGTAACCGGCAATGTCGCCCGGCACGTCCGCCGCGTTCAAACCGCGCGCCGTGATGCGCGCCGCGCCCGCGTCAAGGATTCGCCGCGCGCGTCCTGAACACACCACCGCGCACACGCCGCAGTCCACGCACAAGCCGCCGACAGAATCGTCGCACACTTTTTTCGCGTCGGCTTGGAGGGCGCGCGTGATTGCGTTCGTGAGTTCATCAATGAGGGGCGAAAGATTCATCACAAAAGGAAATCAGGGAAATGAGGGAAACAAGGGAGCTTGATTTCCCTCTCCCATCACTTTTTCAAAAACCGTTTTTCAATTTCCATAATTTTCGCCACGCGTTTTTTATGTCGTTCTTCCGCGCAATTCGTCGTCAAAAAAATTCGCGTAATTTCGAGCGCGTCATTTTCGGAAATCATTTTCGCGCCGAGTGTGAGAATGTTCGCGTCGTTGTGTTCACGCGCGTTCGCCGCCATTTTGACGTCATTGCAATTTGCCGCGCGCACGCCGGGAACTTTGTTCGCCGCCATGGCAGAACCGATGCCCGCGCCGTCGAGCAAAATGCCGCGCCACGCCGAACCATCACTCACCAATTTCGCCACCGCGTACGCAATATCGGGATAGTCCACCGCATCGGAAGAAAACGTTCCGCAATCGAGAACTTGATACTCGCGCTGCGTCAACGCGCGTATCAAAATTTTTTTTAATTCAAAACCGCCGTGGTCTGCGCCAATCGCCACCGTGTAGCGTTCGACACAATTCGCATCGGCAACGCGAATGCCTTGTTCCGAGATAACGCGTTCGACAATTTCGCGCACCCGCGCGCGCAACGAATCTTCCATAAACACAAAAGGATGAAGGATTCATCCCTCATCCCTCATCCCTCATCCCTCTTTTATGACCTTTATTCCCCCGCCGCGTACGAATAATCCGGCACAATCCCCCAATATTCCGAGGGCCAATAACTGATCCACGCTTTGCCGATGAGGTCATTACGCGGCAGCATTCCCCATGCGTGCGAGTCGGAGGACTCGGGACGATTGTCGCCCAAAACAAAAAACTCGTGCGGTCCGACGACGACCGGTCCGTAATCGTAATCGGCAAAATTGTACGGATACGGTTCCGGAACCCGAACGCCGTTCACAAAAATTTTGCCCGCGCGAATTTCCACTTTTTCCCCCGGCAAGCCAATGACGCGTTTGATAAAATTCTTTTTCGGATTCAACGGATATTTAAAAATCACCACGTCACCGCGTTCCGGGTCGCCGAACAAATAATTCAATTTATTGACCAACAAAAATTGTCCGTCGTGAAAATTCGGCTCCATCGAATACCCTTCAATCCGATAGTTTTCGATGGCAAAACGAATCATGAAAAAAATCACCAGCGTCAAAAGGACAGTTTCCACCAATTCGCGTGCCGCGTTCCCCCAATTGCTTTTGGTTTGTTGTTCCGTGTAATCGGGAAAAGTCGGAATCGTCTCCGCTTCTGCCGTCGCCGCGGGATAAGTGTACGCATTCGCGCGCGCGGCTGGTTCAAACTCGTAACGATTAGCAGGTTCCAAAATTCAACTCCTTTATCCGACGGAGCTCCGTCGCAAGAATTATAACGGATTCAAAGGATGGGAGCAAACGCTTTGTATGAGATTTGTGGGCTATTTGATGCTAAAATTTCAACATGCTCCCTACGGTTGATACGTATGCCGAACTCGGCGCGCAGTTTCAATGGGCGATTCCCGAATTTTACAATATCGGCGTGGACGTTTGTGACAAATGGGCGGAACGCGAACCCGCGCGCCTCGCGCTCATTCACAAAACACGCGACGGCAAAATTTTGCGTCTCACTTTTGATGAATTGCGCGCGCTCTCGAATCAGACCGCGAATTTGTTGCGCGCGCACGCCGTCCGACGCGGTGACCGTGTGGGAATTTTGCTGCCGCAAGCGCCCGAAACGGGATACGCGCACATTGCCGCGTACAAGCTCGGCGCGATTGCCGTGCCACTTTTTTCGCTGTTTGGCGTGGACGCGCTGCACTATCGGCTCGCGGACAGCGGCACAAAAATCGTCATCACCGATTCCGTCGGCGCGCAAAAAATCGAGAGCATCCGCGCCCAATTGCCCGCGCTCGAATGTGTGTTCAACATTGACGGCGCATTGCACAACGCGCTCAATTTCCACACCCTTCGTGACTCACAACAGAAAACTTTTACCCCTGAAATCACGCGCGCGGATGAACCCGCGCTCATCATTTACACATCCGGCACCACGGGACAGCCGAAAGGCGCGTTACATGCGCAGCGCGTTCTGCTCGGACATTTACCCGGCGTGGAAATATCGCACAATTTTTTTCCACAAGAGGGTGACCGCATCTGGACGCCTGCCGATTGGGCGTGGATTGGCGGCTTGTACGATGTGTTGATGCCCGCGTGGCATCACGGCGTCACCGTCGTCTCGCATCGCTTTGAAAAATTTGACGCCGAAGCCGCGTTCCAACTGCTGGAGGATTTTGAAATTCGCAACGCGTTCCTGCCGCCCACCGCGTTGAAAATGATGCGAACGATTGCAAATCCGGAAACGCGCTGGAAATTTAAGGTTCGCACAATTGCGAGCGGCGGCGAAACGCTGGGCGCGGAATTGTTGGAATGGGGGCGCAAAACATTTGGCGTGAGCATCAACGAATTTTACGGACAGACGGAGTGCAACATGATTGTTTCCAACTGCAACGCGATCATGGAATCGCATCCGGGTCTGATGGGGCGCGCCGTGCCGGGACACACGTTGGAAATTTTGGATGCAGAAGGAAATCCCGTCGCGCGAAATGAAGTTGGACAAATCGCGGTCAAACGTCCTGACCCCGTGATGTTTCTCGAATACTGGAACAATCCGAACGCGACGCGCGATAAATTCCAAAAGGATTATTTGTTGACCGGCGACCTGGGAATCAGGGACGACAATGGTTACATTCGCTTTGTCGGGCGCAATGACGATGTGATTAACAGCGCGGGCTATCGCATCGGTCCGGGCGAAATTGAAGATTGTTTATTGAAACATCCCGCCGTGAGCATGGCGGCGGTGATTGGGGTTTCCGACACATTGCGCGGCGAAGTGGTGAAAGCGTTCATCGTCTTGCATGAAAAATTCTCGGCAAACGATTCGCTCGCGCAGGAAATTCAAAACTTTGTCCGTGAACGCCTCGCCGCGCACGAATACCCGCGTCACATTTCGTTCGTGCGCGAATTGCCGTTGACGACGACAGGAAAAATTATGCGCCGCACCTTGCGCGAATGGCACGCGCAAAATTTCTAAGGGCAATGTCTGCATCGCCCCTACAAGATTCGCAACCCTCCCAAATCAAACTCTGCCTCCAAAATTTCCCCGCCCATGTTTCGCAACACCTGGCGCAATCGTTCCGTCTCGCCCTCACGCGCGAGAAAATACAGACAGCCGCCGCCGCCCGCGCCCAACGCTTTCCCGCCCAACGCGCCCGCGTGCAACGCCGCACGAAAAAATTCGTCCACGCGTTCGTTCGTCGTCGAAACATGCAAACGTTTCTGCGCGTCCCAATTTTCATTCAACAATTCCCCCAGCGCGTCGAGCGAACCATTTTCCAATTCATGGCAAAATTCGCGCGCCACGCGGCGAATCGTCTTGAGCGCGTTCCACGTATCAGGATTGCGCGCGCGGAACGCCTCTTGCACGCGCGCATGAATGTCGCCCGACACGCGCGATTGTCCCGTGTACACCACCACACTGCGCGCCTGCAATTCGCGCACGCGATGTTCGTCGAGCGCAAGCTGTTCAATCTCCACCGTGTCGCCCAAAAATGTGAGCGCGAGAAATCCGCCGAACGCGGCAGCGTACTGGTCTTGCTTGCCGCCGATAATTCCCAAATCCCGGACTTCGATGTCGTGCGCGAGTTCCGCAATGTCGCGGCGCGAAAAATGTTTTCCTGCATGCGCGGCGAGCGCGCCGACCAGCGCGACGCCGACGGCGCCCGAACCACCTAACCCCGAACCTAACGGCGCATCGCTCGTCAATTCAACCAAAACATTTTTCACTTCCAATCGTCTGCAAGCGGCGTGAATGAACGGGTCCGCGTGTTCGCGCGCATTTGGCATTTCGCGCACTACAACGCGTGTGCGTACACCAAACGCCGCATTCACGACCAATCCGGCTTGTTCATCACAAAAGGGCTGCACATCCGTCCAACCGCCAACAAAATCAATGCGCGTCGGCGCAAAAGCAATCGTCTGATTCATTCGGTTTCACCTTGCGCGCGCATTATATCGCATCTTGCGCGCGCGGAATGTTTGCGTTATCATAAGGTCGTCAATGGCGACACCATGCTCCTCTCGCGCAGTCATTATCCTTCGCGCAAACTTTTTCAAGGACTCGCCCACATGGATTTGAAACGTACCTCTTTGTACGAAACGCATCGCGCGCTCGGCGCAAAAATGGTGGAATTCAGCGGTTGGGAAATGCCCGTCCAGTATAAAGGCATTCTCGACGAACATCGCGCCGTCCGAAACGCGGCGGGGCTCTTTGACATTGACCACATGGGCCAAGTGCGCGTCACGGGCAACGACGCGCTGAAATTTCTCAATCACTTGCTCACCGCGAATTTTTCCGATATGGAAATCAACACCGCCAAGTACGCGCTGATGTGTTACGCGGATGGAACGTGCGTGGATGATACGTTCGTGTACCGTCTGGAAGGCGAATGGATGGTCGTCGTCAACGCGGGCAATCGCGACAAAGACAACGCGTGGGTAAAAGCGCAGAGTGTCGAATTCGATGTCCAAATAAAAGATGTGAGCGAAGAATTCTACATGCTCGCGTTTCAAGGTCCGAAAGCCGAAGCGGTGCTGCAAAAACTCGAATCCTTCAATCTCGCGGATTTGAAATATCATCAAGCGCGCGAATTTCACATTCACGGCGAACGCGGAATTTTGGCGCGTACGGGGTACACGGGCGAAGACGGTTTTGAATTGTTCATTCCGTTCGCGCACGGCAAACATGTGTGGGACGCGATTCTCGACGCGGGCAAAGACGACGGCGTGCTGCCGATTGGACTCGGCGCGCGCGACTCGTTACGCTTTGAAGCCAAATTCGCGTTGTACGGTCACGAGATCGATTCGAACACAACGCCGCTCGAAGCCGCGCTCGGGTGGGCGTGTGATTTGAACAAAAATTTTATCGGGCGCGATGTTTTATTGAAACAAAAATTGGAAGGCACGAAAAAGAAGCTCGTCGGTTTTGAAATGCTCGAACGCGGCATCGCGCGCGGCGGTTACGAAATTTCATCAAACGGAAACGTTGTTGGGGTCGTGACAAGCGGAATGCCCGCGCCGACGCTCGAAAAAAATATCGGACTCGGTTACGTTCCGCCCGAACTCGCAAAACTCGGCACCGAATTCGACATTATCCTTCGCGGCAAACCGACGAAAGCGTGCGTGGTGAAAACACCGTTTTATGCAAACAGGGCGCGAGGCAAGTAAACTCGAAATTGAAATTTCAAAATTCAGAATCTCCAATCTCAAGGAGTCTTTATGTCCAGCGGCAAAGAAATTTCGTATCCCAGTGATTTGAAATACGCGGCAACGCACGAGTGGGTAAAAGTTGACGGCGACACCGCGATTGTGGGCATCACCGATTACGCGCAAGACGCGCTCGGCGATATTGTGTTTGTCGAATTGCCCGTCGTCGGCATGGAAAAAAACGCGGGCGATTCGTTCGGCGTTGTCGAAAGCGTCAAAGCCGCGAGCGATGTCTACATGCCCATCGGCGGCGCGATTTCCGCGACGAACGACGCGCTCACCAATTCCCCCGAAACGGTCAATGCCGACGCGTTCGGCGCAGGCTGGATGCTCAAAGTGTTTCCGTACAACGCGGCTGATTTGGATAAATTGATGGACGCCGCGACATACAAGAGCAAGATTGAGAGTGGAGAAATACACTAGTCGCTAGTCGCTAGTCGTTAGTCGTTAGTCGTTAGTCAGCCACAAGCTTCCTAACAACTGATAACGAATGACTCACAACTTGAATGCACAGATTCATTCCCATCACCGACGCCGACCGCGCGCAGATGCTCAAGACGATTGGCGTCAATTCCGTTGACGATTTGTTCAACGACGTTCCCGAAGACGCGCAGTATCCCGAAATCAATTTGCCGCCTGCCTTGTCCGAAATGGACATGATGCGAACGCTGCGCGGCATGGCAAACAAAAACGCGCACGCGGGCGAATACGCGTATTTTCTCGGCGCGGGTGCGTACAATCACTTCGTCCCCGCAACCGTTCCGCATCTGATTTTTCGCGCGGAATTTTTTACCGCGTATACGCCGTACCAACCCGAAATTTCGCAAGGCACACTGCAAACGATTTTTGAATATCAATCCATGATTTGCGATTTGACGGGCATGGACGCGGCGAACGCATCGCATTACGACGCGGCAACAGCGGCGGCAGAAGCGGCAGTCATGGCAATCAATTCCGTTCGCAACGGCAACAAAATTATTGTTTCGCCCACTCTGCATCCGCATTACCGTGAGACGATGCGAACGTACCTCGAGGGACAAAAAATTCCGATTGTGGGGGACGAGGATACGTCCGCCTCCCTTGAGGCGGTGTTGGACAAACATCTCGACAATCAAACGGCGGGCGTACTCGTCGCCAATCCCGACTTTTTGGGAAACGTGCGCGACTTGCACAAAATCGCGCATCGCGTTCACGCGGCGGGCGCGTTGTTCATCGTCAGCACGTACCCTATTGCGCTCGGTTTGTATCAACCGCCCGGTGCGTACGATGCGGATATTGTAATTGGCGAAGGACAATCGCTCGGCAACGCGCTCGGGTTTGGCGGTCCGTATCTTGGGATTTTCGCGTGCAAAGAAAAATATGTTCGCAAGATGGCGGGCCGTCTCATTGGCGAAACCGTTGATACAAAAGGACGACGCGGTTTCGTCCTCACACTCCAAGCGCGCGAGCAGCATATTCGCCGCGAAAAAGCGACGTCCAACATTTGCACGAACGAAGCATTGAACGCGCTCGCGGCATGTGTGTACATGGCGACGATGGGCAAACAGGGCTTGCGCCAAGTTGCAGAGCTCTGTTATCAAAAAGCGCATTACGCTGCCAGCGAAATTTCAAAACTCGACGGCTATCGCGTACTCAACACCGAATTCTTTAACGAATTCGTCGTCGAATGCCCGCGCCCCGTTTCTGAAATCAACCACGCGTTGTATCACGAAAAAATGATTGGCGGTTACGATGTATCGAACGATTACCCGCACATCAAAAATGGAATGCTGCTCGCGGTGACCGAAATGAATACGCGCGAACAGATTGATGCGTTGGTGAATGCGCTCAAGCAAGCTTAAAGTGCAAAGTTAAAAGCTAAAAGTACAATCCAAACTCGCTTTTCACTTTTAGCTTTTAACTTTTAGCTTACAGCCATGGAGCGCATTGACGAACGAACTTACAAATTCGCGTTGCGAATCATCAAACTCGTTTCGTCTCTCCCGCATAATTCGACAAGCGCTGTTCTGGGCAAACAAGTTTTGCGTTCCGGCACATCCATTGGCGCAAACGTGGAAGAAGCATACGCGGCAGTAAGCCCGCGCGAATTTACGCAAAAGATGAGCATCGCGCTCAAAGAAGCGCGCGAAACACACTACTGGTTGCGACTCATCAAAGATTCGGAACTCGTCGCGGCAAATCGAATTGACCCGCTAATTAAGAAAGCGCTGGAAATCAAGTTGATGTTAGGCAAAACAGTAATGACCAGTAAAAAGCTAAAAGGAAAAAGCGACGAGTAGCATTCTTACTTTGAGCTTTTAGCTTTTTACTTTTCACTTTTCACTTTCCCATGTCAATCGTTGCAAACAAACCCGAACCTCTGTTGTACGAAATGTCGAATCCCGGCACCGTCGGCTATTCGCTGCCCGATTGCGATGTGCCAACGACGGCATTGCCCAATCACTTGATGCGAAGCGATTTGCATCTGCCCGAAGTCGGCGAAGTGGACGTCGTGCGGCATTTCACGCGCCTCTCGCAAAAAAATTACTGCGTGGACTTGGGCATCTATCCGCTCGGTTCCTGCACGATGAAATACAATCCCAAAATCAACGAAGAAGCAATTCGCTTGCTCGGCATGTCCGCCGCGCATCCGATGCAGCCCGCCGAGACCGCGCAAGGCGCAATGCAACTGATGTACGAATTGCAAAATTATCTTGGCGAAATCAGCGGCTTGCCCGACGTCACACTGCAACCTGCCGCAGGCGCGCAAGGCGAACTCGTCGGCATTCTCGTCATTCGCGCGTACCATTTATTACGCGGCGACACTGCACGCACCGAAGTTTTGATTCCCGATTCCGCGCACGGCACGAATCCCGCGACGAGCGCGATGGCGGGGTATCAAGTTGTCGAAGTGAAATCCGACGCGCGCGGGAATATGGACTTGAACGATTTGCGCCGCAAGGTCTCAAACAAAACGGCGGGCATCATGTTCACCAATCCGAACACGCTCGGTTTGTTTGAAGAAAATGTGCGCGAGGTGAATCAAATCGTTCACGACGCGGGCGGCTTGGTGTACGGCGACGGGGCGAACTTGAACGCGATTGTCGGGATTGCGCGTCCCGGCGATTTGGGCTTTGACGTCATTCATTCCAACTTGCACAAAACGTTCAGCGTCCCGCACGGCGGCGGCGGTCCGGGCAGCGGTCCCGTCATGGTGCGCGCCGACCTCGCGCAGTTTTTGCCGAGTCCGATTGTGGTCAAGGACCGCAACACATACATTTTCCAAACGCCCGAACACAGCATCGGACGCATCAAATCCTTCTGGGGAAATTTTCTCGCGCTCGTCCGCGCCTACACCTACATTCGCACGTACGGCAAAGAACACTTGAAAGAAATCGCCGAAGTGTCCGTCCTCAACGCGAATTATTTGCTCGCGCTGATTCGTCACGCCTACGACCCGCAAATTCCCGAACGCGTGTGCAAACACGAATTTGTATTGAACGGCACGCGGTTCAAAAAAGACTATGGCGTCAACACGCTCGACGTAGCAAAACGCATCATTGATTACGGCTTCTATCCGCCGACGATTTATTTTCCACTCATCGTTCCCGAATGTTTGATGATTGAGCCGACGGAAACGCAATCCAAAGCATCGCTCGACGAATTTGCGAACGCGCTGTTGAAAATCGCACAAGAAGCGCGCACGAATCCGCAGCTGTTACACGACGCGCCGCATGACACACCCGTCACGCGTTTGGACGATGTGAAAGCGGCGCGCGAACCCGTGCTGCATTTCAATCATCCCGACCCGAAAGCGGCAATGCGAGAGCCGACAAAAGTGCCAACGGCGTGATAAAGAAAATCGTTGTCCTTCGGACAACGATTTTTTTTGCCTTACCTTTTCACCCACACCACCGCGTTCTCATCCCGAAAAATTTCGCGCCACTTGTCCGAACGCGCGAGTTCATTTGCTAACGCGCGCTGCGGGGGAACAATCACCCACGCGACATTGTATTTTTCCAAAACGTTTTCCCAACCCGCGCGCGCGTTGATGACTTGCAAATACTCGCGCACCAACGCTTCGCCAAAAAAATCATTGTTGCCGTCAACGAATACGCGTTGTTGTGGAAACAACCGATATTCCAAATAACCGCCCCATGTGTACTCGTTGAACATGTTCCCTCGCGGCGGATTTTTTTCGAGAAAATCTACCGCGCTCACCGGGAACGCGCGCGCGGTGAATTGATTGCCCTCGCCGCGCGCGTCAAACACCGCGCCGTTCGCTTGCAAAAAAATCAACAGCGCCACAGTCCCAATTCCCCACACCCATCCTGCACCAAGCGGCGCAACACGATTCATGTTACTCAGACGTGTTCGCACAACAGGCAGTGTATTCACGAGCCACACTTCCGCGACAGGCGCGGTCACCACCGCCGCCACCATCGCGTAATTTGCAATATTGCGCGCGGAATACAAGCCAAACATTGTCCACACGCCGAGCAATAACAAATGCGTCCAGCTCGCGCGCGTGGTCACGCGTCCAAACAACACAATTGAAAACAAAATCCACGCGGCGAAAAGCCACGCGCTAATGTTGTGAAAATTCGGCGAAAGATATTCCACCGTGTTGTCCACGAGAAAGCGATTGCCCATAAAACCAAAGACGTGTTGTGGCAGCGTGATGCCGTAGGGGTTGATGAACGAAGCGAAAAACGCAAGGACAAGAAACGCGAAAAAAATTATCACGCGCCGCGGTTCGCGGTCCAAAATCGCGCCGACGATATAGATTCCCAGTACGAAAAATGCCAACACAAACGCGCCATTGAAATTCGCCCAGAGGATGAGGACGAGAAGGAGAGAGACGAGAAGCGAGAAATGTAGGGGCAACGCCTTGTGCTTGCCCTCTGTGCGGCGAATATGTTCAAGCAACAAAATAAAAAGCGTAAAGAGCAGCAGCGTAAAAAGATGCGGGCGCGGCAAGTGATGAATCGCGCCCGTCATGTACGCGGCGAGCGCGGCGAGAAACGCAAGCGGCGCGCTGACGCCCAACGCGCGCAGACCGATTGCCAGCACGAAATAAATTGTCGCAAGCAGCAGCGCCGTGAGCCACGCGACGCCGTTCAAGCCCGCCGCGCGGTAGGCGAGCGCGTACACGACTTCGCTCAACCATTCGTGTAGAACGAGATGCGCGCCGTAACGCGTGTGCGAAAAAACGTCCTCTGTCGGAATTGTCCGCGTATCGAGGATGTAATTCCCAACGGTGATGTGTCGCCCCAAATCGCCGTCGCTGTTGAGCATGTCCGGCATGAAAAAGAGCGACGCATAAAACACGAGGAGGAATAGTAAAACTTCGAGCGAGGGAACAAGCGCGCGGCGCAACATGCTGCTGATTAAAGCAGATTCGTCATCCGCGCGCAACCCGACTATTCGCCTGTCGCAAAGACACCCGCCGCATGTCCCATCACTTGCGCGAGCAATTGTCCGCGCCGCATTCGCGCCAAACTCATCAGCAGCTCTTGTTCTTCGGGCAGTGCGCCCACTTTTTCCATAATCGAGAGCGCCAATTCGCGCGACGGACGCAGTTGGTCATGCTCGATTTTCCGCAGTGTAATCGGCGCGCAATACACCAGTCTGGCAAACTCGTCTTGCGTCAAGCCCAGCGCTTTGCGGTTCTGCTTGACCCAGCTACCGAACGATTCCAAGTGAAACATAAGCCACCTCCGGTGAACGGGACAGTGAGCAGAGGGACCTAATTCATCCTCTGCGGTTTGAACGGTACTACTTGGAATGTAGTTTAGCTGATGCCCTGTGAAATGAGTGTGAAATGAAAAGCGTCGCAAATTTGCGAATCGTATCGGTTTTTCTATCGGCTATTATATCGAAAAATGCTTGGCAAAAGTGCGCGTTTCTGTTTGAATGACAAACACCTCTCTGCTTGACGAAAGCGAGTCGCGCATGACTGAACTTGGAAATAGAACGTTCGGAAGCTGGCTAAAAATGCGCCGCCGCGCGCTTGATGTCACCCAAAAAGAGCTCGCGCGGCGCGTCGAGTGCGCCGAAATTACCATTCGCAAAATCGAAGCGAATCATTTGCGCCCATCAAAGGGTTTGGCGCGGGCGCTCTTGAAAAAATTGAATGTGCCGCTCGCGGAATACGAAGCGTTGATTCAACTCGCGCGGCGGCGCGGCTGATGCTTTCCCGCAAAACACGCGCGCGAAAAAAGCGAACCCGAAATTCGGCTTCGCTTTTTTCGTTTCACAACTCGACTTTCCAACCGTAACAAATTTCGATTTCATTTTATGCGCTGCACGCGTCATATTAACATATTGAGTTTTCCATATCGCCTTTTGTATCGGTTCAAAAGCAAAATTACGTGCTATAGTCACACAAAATTCGATTCAAGGAGGAGTTGAAATATGTCAGGCAAAGCCCAAAACAAAATATCCCCGCTTAAGGGCGCGGTCATGCGGGTCATTAGAGCCGCCAAAAGCGCCGAGTCCCGAGCTGGGGATTTGGAAGCGTTGGGAACACGTTTGCAGACTTTTTCGCAGGCGCAGTTCGAGCATTTCCAAGAGTTGCCGGAGAACGACCCGCTGCGACAATACCCCATCGCGACCACCGTCACTCAATTGAACAACGATTTGGAAGTGATTGAACGCGCGATCACGCAACGACAGGAAACCACCAATCAAGTCTTTCGAAATACGGTGGCATTTGCCGATACATTGGTAGAGGTTGCGCTTGAGCCCGCGCAAAAATGGTTTCCGCAAAGAGTAACGGGCATAACATATATTCACAAAGAGCCGATGGTACGTGTGATTCCGTACGCACCGGTTGCCTTGGTAGGCATTCCCTACAGTTGCCTTGCCGCATTTGAAACCGCACCCCCACCCCCGGATGACAGTTGGTCAATCTGGCAAGACTTTGTCTCTATCCCACACGAGGTTGGACATTATGTTTTCCGTCATGCGCGCATTCCAAATCAACCTCAGGACGAACCGCTCTCCGTCACTCTCTGGAAGATTCTGAAAGCACACTCGTTCAGCTCGAACCCCGACCCCCGCCGGTGGCTTGAGGAAATTTTCGCGGATATATACGGTTGTGTGCTTGGTGGACCGATTGTGGCAATTGACTTTCAAGACTTGCAACTCAATCGTTCATTCAGCGAATTCTTGACCGATGATGCCACACATCCCATTCCCTATTTCCGCCCCATTGTGTATCAAAAAATCCTCGATGACTATTTCAGGGAACGGTATCATAAACCTATGCGCGAGCGGTGGGCAAAGAAACTTGCCGAGCGTCCCTATGTGCCGCGTATCTTTGTTGGCGACAGCATCTATCGGATGGATGAGGCGCGCATCACGGAAGACCTTGTGGCGTTGGTGGAAACAATTACCCAAGTTTTGCGCGCCAAAATTGGCTCGACTGAAAAACTGGATGTCTTTGACACGATGAACCGGGATGAAATACTTTGGCCCGTGAAAAGCGCTGCCACAAATCCATCCGACGAAATTGAGCTCCCCGATGGAGCAAAGGTCACACCGGAGAGCAACATCGAAAAATGGGCGTATGGCAAGCTGGCTCAGCTGTTCGAGGATTTGAAATCCAAGCCCTTCGGTCAATCCGACACCTCTGCACAATTCAGTCCTTCAATCACGGAAGAGGAAGTGCGAGCATTGCAACAACGCTTTCGCGATGATGCGGCGCAAGCGCGCGCGGCCGGCATGGTCTTTGAACCGACCATGAGCGGTCTGACTGCTGACCAAGTAGCCACACTGTGGGCGGGGGGATGGAATACGGAAGGACCAAATACATATTGGCCCTAGAGGTTGTCGCAGTCCGAACCTATTTTGTCAAGTTTTTGCTGAAGATTGCTTGCCAGAAGCGGGTCAAATTTGTGTGCAATCGCGAGCGCTTGACGCCAAAAAGAAGCTGCTTGACAAATCTGATTCGCGGTCGCATATAGATTTCCCAAATGGGCGGCAACGTGCATCCGTCCAATCTCGTCATTAGTACATCGCGCAAAAGACTCTGAGGCGTGCTTTATTGCCGACGCTACCTGTCCATCTGCGAAATCGAGTTGACTTTGGCGAAACAACAAGCGCGTTTGGGTTTTGGAATCGCCGACGCGTTTCGTGAGTTCCAACGCGCGCCCGGCGGACGCACGAGCTTCGCCAAGCTTGCCGAGTCGATGGCAGATGCCAGACAAATAGTAGAGCGCCTCAATCAGCGCGGCTTCGTTGTGGACCTGTTCAGCCAAAGCGATAGCGCGTTGACAGACTTGCTCTGCCAATGCCAATTCGTTAAAGCCATGAAAGAGAACATGGCCGTACAGTGCAAGTATCTTTGCCTGAAGATTGTCTTCACCAAGCCGCGCGGCCACTTGTATCCCTTTTTCCAAGAGCTCCTTGGCGTACGAGAATTCGCTTCGGTAATAGCGAATACCGCCTTTGTGATAGTAAAACTCTGCCAACGCGATGTTTTCTGTCGAAGCGAGCAACAGTGGTTCGGCAAGCGCCAACAAGTCATCTGCTTCATCGAGCTGGGCAAGATCTTTTTTGAGGCGCGCCAATAGCACATTCACATAGCCAACCTGTTGCCAGTCCTCGAGTTCCGCCAAATAGACGCGACTTGCTAGCAAAAGTCTCTCCGCTTCCTCATAATCCCCCTGCTCTAGGCACCCCTTGCCCCACTCGCATAAATATCTCGCGTACGCGCGCGCATCTCCGCTTGCTTGCGCCAGTTCGCACGCCAACCGATATGCCTGCCGCGCGTCCAAATACCGCCCGCGCTTTTCCCACGGCTCTTGGAGTGTATCCACATATGCTTGCATTGTCGGATAATTTTGCTGCGCGTGCGCGAGGCGCAAGCCCGCATTGAGGTTACTCCACTCTTTTTCCAACTCGGCATACATGGTGTGATGTGTCTGCGCGAAATCCAAGAAATATTGAAACATCCGCCGTGCCGTCGCGTCCGTTTCCTCACGCTGCACTAGAATTTTTTCCAGTGCGTATCGCCGCAGCAATTCATGCAAATCAAAACGACGGCCCTCGCGTTGGACGAGCGATTTGTCTGCCAGCATCGTGAGAAAATTGGATGGCGTTTGTGTCACTTGGGCAGCGGCGTGAGCGTCAAAGCCCCCCTCAAAAAACGCAAGCCGTCGAAAGAGAATTTGCTCGTCAGGCATCAAAAGTCGGTAAGAATACTCGAACGTCGCCGTGATGCTCGCATGTGAGTGAGTTGTATCCGCGCGCTGTTTTTTCAACGCGTCAATACTCGCCTCAATCTGCGCTGCAATCTCACCACACGAATGCACGCCTACCCACGCTGCCGCCATTTCGATTGCCAACGGATGACCTTGTACCTGTCTGCAAATGCGCGCAGCGTCGGGCAATTCAGCGCGAATCGGAAAACGCGGATAGACACGCCGCGCCCGTTCCACGAACAATTGCACCGCATTAAAGTTTTCCAAATTTCCCGCGTCCTCTGCCGCCGGGTATTCCAAACCATCAATTTCCAAAATCCGTTCCCATTCCAAATGCAGCTGCTCGCGCGAGGTTGCCAAGATTTTGAGTTCGGGCACAGAGGTCAACAAATCATGCAGCAATGGCGCAGCTTCGAGCAGGTGTTCAAAATTGTCCAACACGAACAAGAGCTTGGGGAATACTTCGCGCAGATAACCGGCGATTTGTTGGGTCGGCTCTATGCCGGTCACTTGCGGAATCCCCAGCGCCGCAGTCAAAGCCTGCGGAAACAAATCAGTGGAAGCGATTTCGCGCAAAGAGACAAAACACACGCCATCGAATTGTTCACGATATTGCTGGCTGGCATGAATCGCCAGACGCGTCTTACCAATTCCGCCCGGTCCGCGCAGTGTCAAGAGCCGACACCACGGATCGCGCAGCGCCGCGTCAATCGCGGCAAGCTCCGCTGTGCGTCCGAAAAATTTATTCTGGTGTGGGGGTGGCGCAGTCGGCGCGGGTGGAGTGGGGGCTGATTCGATGCTGGACACAGGTGGCAAATCGCGCGCGTTGTTCGAGAGTGCCGCCCGTATAAAGCGGCTGTGCAAATGAGTCGGAATGTTGAGTGCGCGCGCCAGCGCCAGCGCGATTCTTTCCGAGGGAGTCTCTCCGTGTTCAATTTTCTTGACCCACGGCACGGAACACTTTGCTAAATAGGCGACCCTTTTTTGCGTCAGCCCCAATGCCAATCTGCGCTGGCTGGACCATTCACCAAACGAATTTGCACGCACATCCGAAGAAACGGGACGGCTCTTGCGCGGCATCTCTTTGTCCTCATTGAATAGGGTTCGCTATCCAAGTATCCCTAATTATATTCCTTTTCATATCGCTGCGCGAGAGACTGTCTGTTTTAATACTTGCGTAACCCCAAGTGGAATATGGCATATGAAAAAATTCTCACACGCTACCTGCATGATTCTGTCCGTCCTTGTTCTGGTGTTGAGCGCGGGCTGCACCGTGGAAACGCTTGACGCACAAGGCAAAAATGTTTCCGAACCCGAACTGACACCCAAGCCGCCGCGCTGTCAACAAAACGACCGCGCCAAAGAAATCGCGGGACGCTTGATATTGAGTTCGGACGAGCATCACTATGCCCATCTCGTTCAGGATAAGAGTGACACAAGTATTAGCTTGTTGACGGACGGCGTGATGGTGGAACCCCGCTTTAGTGATGTCGGACCGATTGTGTTTCATCGCGACTACACGCGCTTTGCCTTTATCGGCGTGAGCAAAGGCGTGACGTATGTTTTGGAATATGCCAGCGGCGCGCAGCATCCGCGCATTGCGAAACAGATTCAAGCCGCCGCAAAAAACAAATGGGTCTGTTACAGCGAGAGCGGCAATTATCTTTTTACACTCGCACAGCAGAACAACCAATGGTTTCTTTTGGTATTGGACGAGCGCAATTTGCAAAACACCGCGTTTCAAGAAATTCTCCTTGCCGCCGAGCCGAGCGCGCTCGAACTCTTGCCGCCAAATTCGCGGGGCGCGGAAGGATTCCGCTATGAAATTGATTTGGGCGGCATGACGCAAGAAATTCGCAATTGGTTCAAATAATTCAAGGAGGCAGCACCATGTTTTCATCATCTTCTTTTGGCGCATGGGTCAAGCAGCAGCGCCGCACGTACGACCTTACTCAAGTCGAATTGGCGCGGCGCGTCTATTGCGCGGAAATCACCATTCGCAAAATCGAAGCGGACCAATTGCGTCCCTCGCGCGCACTCGCCGCGTTGATTGTTCAAGTGTTGGAAGCGGAAGCATCAGACTGGGCAGACATGGTCTCTTTGGCACGACAACGAAGCGCATAATCATTTTGGCGCGTCGTATTCGAGCAAAAGCATTGCTATCGGTTTCTGTATCGCGAAAACTCTTTAACTCGGCGCGCATTTCTGTTTTAATGCGCGTATCGTTTCAACCATCTGATTCAATTCCGAATGGAGGATAACTATGAAGACGAATCTCGTTCGTTCGTTACGCAACACAAACGCGAGTTTGCTCGCGCGTCTCACATGCATCGTGTTCGCGTTGGCAGTTCTCTGCCTCGTCTCCGTGCCAAAGGTAATTCACGCCGAAAGCACGAATCGCAACGAGGTGCGCGCGAATTTGGAAAGAGACGGCTGGTTCGTCGTCTATGGCGACTTGATTAACGAGGCAGATTACGCGCGTTTTGTTGCCGCCGTCGCATCATCGGTCGCGTGTGAATGCCCCGCGCCGATTTACGCATATTTCAATGACCAACTTCAGCAGCAGCTTACCAAAATCCGCAAGACCGCGCCTTCGATTGCCCAAAATGCGCTCGAAGACCTACTTGTGCGCGCGTTCAACAGCAAGGGCAGGGTGTTGCGAATGGGTCGCTTGGAGGTCAGCGGCGATTTGGCAACCTACAAGCGATGGGATACGGTGATTTACGATGAACCGAGGTCGTACAAATGCAAGATCTATGGTCCGTTCGACACATGGACTTGGGGTGTTTGTTGGAAAACGGTACGCGTCGAAAAGAAAATTCCGTATCCAAACAACTTTCAGCCGTACTTTCGGTTTCGTTGGACGGGCGGCGAGCCCACATCCGCCGAGTCGAACTTTCAAATCAAATTTCAAAACAAGTGCTCCAAACCTATCTATCTCGCCGTTCATTACCTCGACCTGAATGACCAATGGACGACGCAGGGTTGGTATGAATTGGCAGCGGGACAGGCGAGCACAGTCGCTTACTCACGAAATTCGATTTTCCAGTACTATGCCGAAGCAAAAAATGGAAATTACAAATGGGAAGGCACTGACGCCTATCGCACGGTGCGAAACGACTCGACCAAGTACGGATTCAAGACCACAAAAATCAACATGACAAAATATGGTACGTGGACACAAGGTCTCACTTGTACGAAGCTGAATACCTTGGCGCCGCAGGCCTTTGCACTCACCGCTACATCAAGCGCGGGTACTCAATCCTTCACAACGCTTCCGTTACCATCAAACACGCAATCTGCTGCCGACATCGCGCTTCCAAACGGCATCACGCTTGTGCCACCGGAACATACGATGATAACACCCGACCAAGAACCTGAATGTTTCGTTGATGTGTGCGTTACCAATCTCGTCGTTTCGCCCGACGCCCCCAAACGCGGACAAGATGTCACGTTCACGGCGACGTTTATGAACGATACCGGGCAAGAACGTTCATACGATTTTCTGATTCTTTTGTTCGACCCGAACAAGGAGGGTTTGCAGAAAGGGTTTGGCGAATCACCGCGCAGCAAAATCGCCGTGCCGCCCGGCGTCAGCACAACAACCGTCACATACCGCGCCGTAAGAGGTCCCGGTCCATGTATGCTGTTGTACGCGCAGCCAGCTAGCTACCAGAACGCGACCAACAAGCAAAGTTTTCCTGATAGCGGCGGTCAGCCATTCCGTGCTTACTTTGAGGCGTGTCCGTAGCGAAATGTAGATTCGCGCAACGTTTTTACTGTTGCCTATCGCAAACCCCTTCTGAAACACATCGCCGCGTTTTGAACACGGCGATGTTTGTTATTTCAGAAAACTATCCTTTTGACGATTGTTCCACCCGAACGCAGGTGCTATAATCTTGGCTTGCGCATGGCATATCGCATCTCACTATCGCGCAGCGTCAATCGCACGCGGGCGCGCATAAAGCCAATCGCAAGCGGGCGAGCATAAAGCATCGCCCCTACTGATTACTGATTTTGGAGGTCCCATGCACGGGAATGGTTGGTGGCGTTTTATTTCGTATGACGAAAAAGACAAAACAAATATCTCGCTCGCCTTGTTGAAACGCGTCGCGCAGTTTGCGCGTCCGTATGCGCGCAAATTGTCACTGTTGCTTTTGGCAATTTTTGTTTCCTCGCTCATTGGCTTGATTCCGCCCTTGATTTATCGCGGCATCATTGACGACGCGCTCGGCAAAAATAATTTGCAGCTGCTCGTCATCTTTTCGGTGGGACTCGTCGCGATTCCGTTGGTGGACGGTTTGATTGGCATGGGGCAGCGTTATCTTTCGTCGCGCGTCGGCGAGAGTGTGATTGCCGATTTACGCAAAACGCTGTACGAACACATGCAAAACATGTCGCTCCGGTTTTTCACCAATGTCAAAACGGGCGAATTGATTTCGCGGCTCGACAATGACGTCATCGGCGCGCAGCGCGCGGTGACAAGCACATTCATCAGCATCATCACAAACGCGGTCAATGTGGTCTTGATTCTCGGCATCATGCTTGCGCTCGATTGGCGGCTCACCGCGCTCGCGCTCATCATTCTCCCGTTGTTCCTGTTCCCCGCGCGGCGCATCGGTTTGACCTTACGCAAATTGGTGAAACAACAATACGAACTCAACGCCGAACTCGACTCGCAGCTTTCGGAAACGTTGAATGTCAGCGGCGCGTTGTTGACAAAACTTTTCGGACGGCAAAAGTTTGAAACAAAAAAATTTGGCGCGTCGTCCGAAAAACTCGCGGACATTGGCGTACAACAAGCGGTTGTCGGGCGCGGACTGTTTTTGATGCTCGGACTCGTCGCCGCGATGGGAACGGCAATCGTGTATTTCGGCGGCGGTGTCTTGGTGTTTCAAGGCGCGTTCACCATCGGCACAATCATTGCGTTCGCCGCGTACCTTGCCCAATTGTACGGACCGATTTCTTCGCTCATCAATTCGCGCGTGGACTTGGCAACCTCACTCGTTTCGTTTGAGCGCGTTTTTGAAACGTTGAACATCCCCGTCGAAATTCAGGACACGCCCAACGCGTTTGAACTGCGCGACATTCAAGGCAATTTGAAATTTGAAAATGTTTCGTTCTCGTATGTGGCGGAGGATGAAAAGGAATCGCAAAATCCGTACATCAAAGAGTTGATGGACGACATTCACTCGCACAGGCGCGCGCAGGGGAACGGTGCGAACGGTCACACGCACACGGACGATGGAGAACACAGCGCGCGCGTTGTCCCCACGCGGCGGTGGGCATTGCAAAATGTTTCGTTCGAAATTCGCGCGGGGCAACTTGTCGCGCTGGTGGGTCCGAGCGGCGCGGGCAAGACGACGATAACGTATCTGATTCCGCGTTTGTATGACCCGACAGAAGGACGCATTCTGATTGATGGTCATGATTTGCGCGACGTAACCCTCGAATCGCTTGCAGCGAACGTTGGGATGGTGACGCAGGAAACGTATTTGTTTCACGATACGGTGCGCGCAAATCTCTTGTATGCGAAACAGAATGCGACGCAGGAGGAAATGGAAGCCGCCGCGCGCGCCGCCAACATTCACAATTTCATCGCCAAGTTGCCGAAAGGGTACGACACAGTGGTTGGAGAACGCGGGTACCGCTTGAGCGGCGGCGAAAAACAGCGCGTCGCGATTGCGCGCGTCATTCTCAAAAATCCGCGCATCCTCGTTTTGGACGAAGCCACCTCGTCGCTCGATTCCGAATCGGAAGCGTTGATTCAAGACGCGCTGAAACCGTTGATGCACAATCGCACGAGCGTGGTCATCGCGCATCGCCTTTCGACGATTCTCGCCGCGGATGTGATTCTCGTCGTGGACAATGGGCAAATTGTCGAACGCGGCACCCACACCGAATTGCTCGCGCAAGCCGGGCTGTACGCGCGTTTGTACCGCACACAGTTTCGTGACCGCGCCCAAGACCTGACAGGTCTCGAAAACATACGCGTCGGATAAAGCCCTCGCGTTGTTTTGCGCGTTTGTGGACGTAAAGCAACTGCGACAAAAACCTTTCAGGTGACGCGGACATTGACGCCGCGTTCAAATAGCATACAATTCAATTGCTCCGCGCGCGTTTTGCTCATCTCCTCGACGCGCCAAATTCACCCGCCCTCCTCGCTCGTATTCGTTATACGGATGGTTTTGTTCACAAGGAGCCATAATGTTTGATTCGATACCTCAGGTCAAAACTGCGCTGGCAGCGCAACACTATATCGCCACCGATGAGATTGCCACGGTTATCTATCTTGCTGACAAATTGCAAAAGCCCGTTCTGGTCGAGGGTCCGGCGGGCGTCGGCAAAACGGAATTGGCAAAGGCATGGGCGTGCGCCGTGCAGCGCGAATTGATTCGTTTGCAATGTTACGAAGGGCTCGACGAAACGAAAGCGTTGTATGAATGGGAATACGCCAAGCAGATGCTGTACACGCAGCTCTTGCGCGACAAACTTTCGGACATGCTCAAAGATTCGCGTTCGCTCGCCGAAGCCGCCGACCGCGTGGCGAGCGAGGAAGATGTATTCTTTTCGCAGCGTTTTCTCTTGCCGCGTCCACTTTTGCGCGCGATTGATTCCGACAGTCCAACGCTGCTGCTGATTGACGAAATTGACCGCGCCGATGCGGAATTTGAAGCCTTTCTGTTAGAAGTCTTGAGCGATTTTCAAGTGACCGTTCCCGAACTCGGCACGATTCGCGCGAAACACATGCCGCTCGTCTTGCTTACGTCAAACAATACGCGCGAACTTTCGGAAGCGTTAAAGCGCCGCTGTTTGTACTTGCACATTGACTATCCGACGGTGCAGTCCGAATTGAATATCGTGCGCTTGAAGGTGCCTGACCTCTCGCCGCAGTTGGCAAAACAAGCCGTCGAACTGGTGCAACGCTTGCGCGGGTTGGAATTGAAAAAATATCCGAGTGTGAGTGAAACGTTGGATTGGGCGCGCGCGCTCGTGATGCTCAACGCGAAATCCATTGACGAAAAAGTGTTGGACAATACCCTTACGATTTTGCTCAAGTACGAACAAGACGTACAGCGCGCGAAACGCGTACTCGGCGAATTCAAAGGAGGCATAGACGACGACGACGAACCGCGCAGCAACCCCACGCGTTTCAATCCGCGACGCGGACGGTAATTTCGAGTACAATGCATCCGTGCAAAAAGGCGAAGAGCCAAGGACCGATTCGGACGAATTCCTTTTGCAGCGCGTTGTGGCACGCGATCCCGCCGCGCTGCAAGTGTTGTACGAGCGTCACGGCAGCGCGGTTTTTTCGTTAGCGCAATATATTTTGCGCGAAGCGGCAGTGGCAGAAGAGGTCACCCAAGAGATTTTTCTGACGGTCTGGAACAAAGCCGAACAATATCACGCCGAGCATGCGCGTTTTCGCACATGGCTGCTCAGTATCACCCGCCATCGCGCGATTGACCAACTGCGTCAGCGCCGCCGGCGCGTTCCTAATGATTTATCACTTGACGACGACGGCTTGTCCGAAGAACTCGCGCCCGTGAGTGAACCGATTGATTCGCAGCGCGAGCTGCATCTGCTCTTGGGTCACTTGCCGCCGGAACAACGGCATGCCATTGAACTGTGTTATTTTGAGGGATACACGCATGAAGAAATCGCCGCGCGTTTGAGCATCCCATTGGGAACGTTGAAAAGCCGTATCTTGCTTGGCTTGAAAAAACTGCGCGAGATGATGAAAGAAGAATAGAAAAAGAGGCGATTCATGTTTGGCATGAACCGCCTCCGTTGTAAAACGCAAACTCGTCGCAGAGAAGGTGATTAGCGCGTGCTTGGCGCGAGACGCGAGAGCGCCAGTCCCGCCGCGAGGACGACAACCCCAAACGCGCCGAGAAGGAGCAAGGTGCTGTTGAAATCACCACCCGTCGTCGGCAAACTTGATGCTAACGGAATGTCTCCGCAAAAAACGTACACCGGTATTTCGGCGGCGGACTTGTGTCCGTTGATGGCATAGTTTTTGCTTTGCAGTTCTGCCAAAGTAACCTCAATCTCTGTCACGGATTTGCCATTCACCGCCGCGGTGAGCGGATATTTTGGCTTGGGATTCAGAGTGGCGCAAGTGCCTTCGTGAATGTGAAGTGGTTGAGGAACATCAGCTGGCGCGCCGGTTACCTCTACCTCGACGCGGATTTTGCCGTTGCCCAAATCGGTCAATGTGGCAGTCCCCTTTTCGCCGGAGCCGTTCTGCTCCATCAACGTAACGGTAACCGGACCTTCCGCGCTGACGGTAGCCGCGCCCGCGAGGGCGAGCAGCATAACAGCAAGGACCATGAACAAACGAACTTGCGAACGTACGAAAAACATAGTGCCTCCTTGTGGATTTGACCTACACTGTTCTTTACGCTGGGATTGTGGAATTCGATTATTGGACAGCCAAAGTTAGTAAATATGCGATAATGTCTTCGAGGTCAGCCGCCAGCATTTCGCGCCCAAAGTCTTGATACATCGCACTCTGGCCCGGGGCATCCAGATACAACGCGCCGGGGACGATGTAGACGTTCGGATAAAGAACGGATTCGCGAATATAGTCTGCGGTTGTTGCGGCGGTGCCCGTGTATTCCGGCGAACCAAGAATGCGCGCCGCTTCAGCAGAAAAGTTTCCAAGATTCGGCGCATAAAATCCGCCCGGTTCGGGCTGTGTCACATCGTGACACGAATCGCACTTGTAAACATGAAAGAGCTCTTCGCCGCGTGCCGGATCGGGAGCCAGCGATGCTCGAAGCGGTGCAGTGGTGCGAGTTGGACCCGTCGTCGCCGTCTGCGTCGGAATCCGGATGGGTGTCCCCGTAGGCGAGGGTATTGCCGTGAACGTTGCCGTAAAGGTCGTCGTCGGTGAAGGAGTTAATGTGGCAGTCGGAGTTATGGGTGTTGGCGTCGCGGTGGGTTCTACCGCACACGCGGCGAGTAAAAACAGGAAAGCCACAAACAGGAAAAATTTAATCATCACCCTCAATTACGTATGCCCAAAGAAATTCGATGAGTGCGCGCAAAATCCATCGAACTGCGCGGCTTGAGCGTATATTGGTTAGAGATGCAACACGCGGAAATGCAAGAACTGGTCACACTGTACGCTGTCGGCGGTCTGTCGGCGGAGGAAACCGCGCGCGCCTCTGACCATCTCGCCACATGCCCGGCGTGTCGCGCCCTTTTGAGCGAATACCAAGCGGTTGCGAACGAATTGCTAGAAACCGTTCCCGCGCAGCCCGCCCCGAGACGGGTTGGCGTGCGCTTGCAGAATCTTGTGACGGCAGACGCGTCGCGACTCCACCGCCCTTTGCCAACCGCGCGCACACGCACGCCTTTCTGGAATCAAGTGATTATGCTGCCGCGCTGGGGAGCCGCACTCGCCTTGCTTGCCTTTTTGTTTCTTTTTGGGCTTTTGGGTGCGCTCGCATGGCAAGGCGCACAACGCGACGCGCAAGCACGTCAGGTTATGCAGTTGTTGACAGGGCGCGAGCTGCGTTTTGTGGAATTGACCGGCGCGTCAGGAACAAGCGGAAGCAAAGGGTTTCTCTATGTCGAACCGGACAATCCGACCGCGCTGTTGTGGCTTTACGATATGCCTCCGCTCGACCCGGCGCACGTATATCAAGTGTGGCTGCGCCACGACGGCGCGCGCGACAACGGGGGAATTTTTCGTGTCGACGCGCAAGGGCGCACATTGGCAGTCATTCAAGCCCCGCGTCCGTTCAAGTCGTACCTCGATGTTGGCATTACCATCGAACCGGAAGCGGGCAGTGACGCGCCGACCACGGCGCGCGTTATCGGAGCCAAGTTGGATTAACCATGGATCAACGAATCGTCGAATTTATTGCCGCATTGCGCGCGGCGGGCGTGCGCGTTTCGCTCGCGGAGAGCGCGGACGCGTTTCGCGCGACGGAAATCATGGGCGTGCAAGAACGCGACACCTGGAAGTCGGCGCTGAGTACGACGCTCATCAAAGAAGAGCCCGACCAAGAAGTTTTTGAAAAATTGTTTCCGTACTATTTCGGAAGCGGCGGTCCGCCGTTGTTGAATCCCACTGAAGACATGTCGCCCGAAGACGCGGACATGCTCAAAGACGCGCTGCGCGCACTACTCGGCGATAACGAACGCTTGAAGCAATTGCTCCAGTACATCATGCAAGGACAAAATCCGTCCCAAGAGGAAATGGACGAAATGGGACGCCGCGCGGGTGTGCCGCTCTCGCGCCAGGATTATCAAAAGCAATGGCTCGCGCGCCGTATGATGCGCCAACTTGGGATGGACCAAGAATTTCAAGACTTGATTCAGCAGTTGTTGGAACGCTTGCGCGAAATGGGGATGAGTGACCAGGCGCTGCGTGAACTTGCCGCGCGCATTCGCGCGAATGAAGGGATTCTGCAAGAACAAATCGAAAATTATGTGGGACAGCAAATCGCGCGGCAGCAAGCAGAACAAAACCCGCGCGAACCATTCGACGGTCCCGACTTGATGCACCGCAAATTTCAAAATTTGTCCGAGGCGGACATTGCGGAATTGCGGCATCAAGTGCGGCGGCTCGCCGCGCGATTGCGTTCACGTGCCGCGCTGCGAATGAAAAAAGGCAAACGCGGCACGCTCGACGCGAAAAAGACCATTCGCACGAATTTACGCAACGGCGGTGTGCCCCTCGAACTCAAACATAAAGTTCATCACCAAAAACCGAAACTCGTCATCATCTGTGATGTTTCCACGTCCGTGCGTCCCGTCGCGGAATTTATGCTGCGGTTGGTATACGAACTCCAGGACCAACTCGCCAAAGCGCGTCCGTTCATTTTCATTGACGACATCACCGACATCGGCGCGGCGTTTCAACAATTTCGTCCCGAAGTCGCCGTCGAAATGGTGCTAGCCGAAAATCCGCCGGGCTATTACAACACGAATCTCGGTTACTCGCTCGACCATTTCTGTCAAGAATTTCTCGGCACGGTTGACCACCGCACTACCGTCATCATTCTCGGCGATGGGCGCAACAATTATTTGAATCCACGGCTTGATGCCGTCCAAGAAATCAAGTCGCGCGCGCGTAAATTGTTGTGGTTCAACAACGAAGACCCGCGCTTGTGGGGCACGGGCGACAGCGACATGCTGGAATACTTGCCGCTGTTTGACGCTGTGCACGAAGTCTCCAATCTCGCACAGTTGGCGGAAGCGATAGACAAGCTGTTTGATATTTACGCGTGATAAAAAAAGTCAAAAGCCGTTTACTTGCCAAACTATGGCTTGGCAGAAAACGGCTTTTTGTTTGACGACTGCACCGCGTTTGTATTACAATGTAATACAGGAGGTTAGGATGGAACAGGTAGTTACAATACGTGTGCCCGTCAAACTGGTGAAACGACTTGATGTGGCAGCCAAGCGAATGCAGCGCAGCCGTTCCTACGTAATGCGGCTGGCATTGGAACGCTATCTCGAATCACAAAAGAACATCAAGCCCTACGACCTGGTGCGCGATTTGATTGGAACCGTTGACACAGGGATATCGGATTTAGGTCAGAATCACGAAAAATACTTGAGAGAAAAATTCCGTCGTGGCCGCTGAACTTTTGCTGGATACAGGCGCATTTGTCGCGCTTGTCACTCCGACCGAAAAACAACATGCTGCGTGTGTGGCATTCCTGCAGTCTTGGCGCGGAACAGTTGTAACAACAGAGGCCGTTTTGACAGAGACCTTGTATTTGGTAGGAAGCCGCTGGTCTTGGCAACAAAGCTGTCTCATGTTTTTTCTGCGCGGCGCATTCACGCTGATGCCGCAAACGCCTTCCACGTTGGAACGGATTACCGCGCTCATGGACAAATATCAAGATGTGCCAATGGATTTTGCCGACGCCACACTTGTTGCACTGGGCGAAGAACTGGAAACAAATCAAATCTTTACACTTGACCGCGATTTTTCGACCTATCGCTTGAATAACAAAACCCCATTTCAAATTTTTCCCTGATTCACCAAATCAGCGACAAACAACTCACTCCTCCATCCGCTTTATAAAACTCACTCATCGGCACTTGCAGTACCTCAAATCCTTCTGCGCGTAATCGCTCCAGCGTTTTCGGAAAACCTGCCGGAACAATCACATACTTGCCAATCCCCAACGTGTTCGCGCAGTACGCTTCCTCACGCGGCACAATGACGCGCGCAAATTCTTTAAGGTTAGGATGTTCCGCGAAATCTTGATGTACGACGACGAGATTGTTTCCGATGTACGTCACTACCGTCAACAGATGCAAAAACTCGCGCACAGGAATTGCTTTCACAAGTACGCCGCGCGGTTCGAGAATGGCGCGCAGTTGTGCGATGCCGTGCGCGTTCGTGCGTTCCGTTTCGCCGACGAACAATGTCTCGCCAACATTCAACACATCGCCGCCTTCCAAAGTTGCGGGCGGCGTGAGCGCGCAGGTTTCAAAACGCGCGCGCAGAATTTCCGCGACCGCTTCCGTTTCGCCCACGCGGCTCGCCGCGCCCATGCGATTCAAAATCGCGATTCCATCCACAATCATCGCGGGGTCTTGCATAAAACAGGAATCGGGAAAGCGCTCGTCGGCTTCAAGAATTTCCACTGCCACGCCCGCCTCGTGCAGCGCGTCCACATATTCCGCGTGCTGCCTGCGCGCGAGCTGCGCGTCAATCGGCTGCGGCACATTCGCGATGGCATCCACAAAACTCGCGCCCGGCGGACGCACGAGGGCGTTTTGAAAGGAATGGAGTGTACGTTGCGGCATGTGTTTATCCTTGCGCCGCGCGCACATTCTGTGCGTGCGCGGGATGAGATGCAATCTTTAGAACGCCGTACAGAATGAGACTCGCGCCTGCCATTTCGAAAAATTCTTCGACTGCCACTTCCGCCGCATACCATAATGGAGATGTAAAAATTCTAAACATGCGATAGCTGCTGATTTCCAACAAGACCGCGCCAAAAAGAAACAGCAGCCCGCCGAGAACAAGAAACTTGAACGCTCCTTGCGCGCGCTTCCAAAGCAGAATCGAAAATGGTGCGGAGACTGCCGCCACGATTGCGCCGCTCAAGAGGTAGACGGGAATCCACGCTCCCACGCCAACATAGAGCCACGGTGCTGTGCCCGATTTGAGGATTCGCAAGAAGTGGCGTACCTGCTCGTGAATTTGAGCCCATTCATCAACCGCCAAGAAAACAAAGACGGAGCCAAAAAGTACAAGATAGCCGCGCGGCAATCTCAATGCGGACTTGTGCGCGAGATAGAACCAAATCCCCCCCACTGCCGCGAGTTGAAGCGCAGAAAAAATTGCGGGAACCCTTCCTTCACCGTCAAGGTCAAACCAAAAATACAGGTCCTTCAACAGTGGATTTGATGTTCCGACGCGGGTAGCCGCATAGACAAACACAAACATCAATTCCGTCAAAAGCATTGCAAACAAAATCTTTTTGTTCATGGTGCGCCGAACAAGGACCAAACAAGTTCAGAACGATTCTGGCTCAAGCATCGCGGTGCCGATTTTTGCCGCGCCGCGCACGAGCCACGCGTTATCCGCCGTGCGCGTTCCCAAAATCGCCCACGAGATATTTTTTTCGGGGTCATGCCACGCGACACAACCCGACGCGCCCGCATGTCCGAACGTGTACGGACTTGCATTCGTCGGCGTCCAATGCGGCTTTTTGTCGCCGCGCAAATCAACGCCCAAACCCCACCACGCGACGGGATAATCAAATCGTCCGCCGTAGCCGCCGGGCAGCGAATCGGTTTGATTTTGGGTTGCCTCGTGACGCAGCGCGTCAGAAAGAAAATCGCGCGGCTCATTGTTTCGCCTGGCGAAACGAACGAACGCGCGCACAAGTTTCAACGCGCCATCGGCATTGGTAATCAAGCCCGACCATGGCAAACCGAGCGCGCGGTAATAGCGCGAATTGTACGGCTCGATGTCGGTGCCAACATGACGGCTGCGAACGTCCGCGAGTGTCATCACCGCGCGCGATGGTTCGTCGCCCAAATATCCTTCGATGTTCAACGGCTGCAACACCAACGCGCGCAGCGCGTCCAAAAAAGTCTTTTGCGTCACGCGTTCGACAATCCGCGCGAGCAAGCCATAACCGACGTTGCCGTACACGACGCGAGTACGCGGCGCGCGTTCCAATTCCACGTTCAAACATTCGTTTTGAATTTCGTCCCACGATTTCGCCACGCCGTACAATTCGTGTTCGTTCGGCAAATCCATCGGCAGTCCCGAAATGTGACAAAGGAGCGTGCGGACGGTCACGCTATGTTGTGCCGCGCGCGCGTCGGGCAAAAATTTTTCGAGTTCATCGTCCAGCGCGATTTGGTTCGCATCCACCAAGCGCAGGACACTCAACGCGGTGGCGAGTTTTGTAATCGAGGCGACGATGAACAAACTGTCGCGCGTGACCGGATTTCCAACTGCGTCGGTTCCCAAGAACAACGATTGGATTTCCGCGTCGCCGCGTTGATACAAAATCGCGAGACCCGGCACTTCAAACTTTTGCATGGTCTCGCGCGCGATCGTTTCAATTTCGGATGGCATAAAAGAAATCACAACGCCTTGAATTGTTCAAACGGCTGGTGACAATCGCGACAGAAATAAATCGCGCGGCACAAGGTGGGACCAAACGTATTGGTGACGCGCGTGTTGGTGGAATTGCAGTACGGACATGCGACGAGTGCATCAAAATACAACGCAATGTTTCCGCCGTGCAGGGGGGGGGGGGCGAGACCGAACGCTTTCAATTTCGCGCGCGCGGGTTCCGAAATCCAATCGCTCGTCCACGGCGGCGACAGCACCGTTTTCACCGCGACGTTTTCAATTCCCAGCTCGCGCAATTTTTCTACAATCGCGTTTCGCATCACGTCGAGCGCGGGGCATCCTGCAAACGTCGGCGTCATCGTCACAATCACCACGTCGTTTTCAATTTTCACGTCGCGCACAATCCCCATCTCGACCATCGAGACGACAGGAATTTCGGGGTCCATCACCGCGTCAAGCGCGCGCCAGATGTCAGAAACGTGAAACGTGAAACGTGAAACGTCAATTGTTGGCATTACCACTCCACGCCAAAACTTTCCAACCGCGCAACACTTGACATGTCGTTCAACAATTCGGCAAGGTATTGCGTATGTTGCTCACGCGAACTTGCAAGCGGTGTCAACGTTTCGGGGACAGTCAGACCGGATGCCAACAGATACGAAACCGTCTTGTCTTGCCATTCGTCGCGCAAGATTCTCACATCTGGAAAAATGTTCGCCTCAATCAATTCTTGTTCGTCGGCAAGCGGCACAAACATTTGCAGCGCATAACCCCACAATTCATCAATTGCGCGCTGCATGCGCGCGTGACTCTCGTCCGTTCCCAGCCCCAAACGTTTCACCCAATTCGACGTGTGGCGCAAGTGATAAATTTCTTCGGCGCGAATTTTTTCCGCAATCTCGCGCACACGCGCATTCGTCGAATCAACCAATTTCTCCAACAACACATTTTCGTACACGTCAAACAAATACTGCCGCGTCATCGAAAATGCCCAATCCCCTTTGGGCAATTCAACGAATTGTGTATTGCGCCATTCGTTCGCGTCACGAAAAAAAATGACGCGGTCCGGTTCCGCGCCTGCCACTTCTTGATACAGTCCGTACCACAAGTGCGCGTGTCCCAATTCGTCGAGCGCGAGATTCGCAAACGCAATGTCTTCTTCGAGAATCGGCGCGTGTCCCGCCCATTCCGAATTGCGATGCCCGAGAATGAACGAGTCGTCGGCGAGCGAGAGGATTTTTTGTGCGAGAGAGTTGTTTGTCATTGGTTATTGGTTATTGGTTATTTGTCGTTCGCCCTGTGTCGTTCATTGTTCATTGGTCATTCATTCGCCAACATTTCTTGCGCCGATTTCAATTCGCGCATGATGGGTTCGACAGGATACGCGAGATGATTGCGGTAGGTTTTGGTGTGCGCGGGGGCGAACATGCTCGGTGCATCCGAGTCCTCACTCTTGTTCACCGCGCGTTCGGGAACGAGCCACCAGACGAAAACATTTTTCTTGGGAAAGGTTTCGAGCGCGCGCGCGAGCGCGTCTTGCGGCGATATTGCGTTCACCTGTCCAACATGCGCGACAAACGTTTCGCGCGCGGTTTGTCCCTGTTTTTGAAAGACGAGATAGGTTTCGTCAGCCGCGTCGTTTTGCGAATCCGCGTTTCGCCACGCGTCAGTTTCCAACTCTTGCGCGGTCACACTGAAAATCGCGCGGTCAGCCACAACCCACAAACTCAAGCAGTTCGGGCGGCGCACAAAAACATCGCGCGCGTTTTCCATCGCCATTTCCGCGTCGGGCGCGTGAACGGAACCCGCGTTGCGATGCGGCAAATCGGCGCGTTCTTTTTCAAAAACCTGATATTTGTGCCACTGGGAATCCATTTTCAGCATTGAGCATTGAGGAATGAGCAATGAGAAGGATTTCGCCTACTCGTTACTCGATGCTCAATGCTCATACCTTTCCGCGTACGCGTTCAGCGCCTCTCTCACCCACACGCCGTTTTCGTGTGCGGCGCGGCGCGCTTGCATTCGTTCTTGGTTACAGGGTCCATCGCCTTTGAGGACGCGCCAAAATTCGTCCCAATTGATTTCGCCCGAGACCCAATTGCCGCTTGCTTTATCGTAATGCAAATCCGGGTCGGGAATTTCCAAGCCGAGCAGCTGCAAATCGGGGACCATCTTGTTGATAAATTCTTGACGCAGTTCGTCGTTCGTTTTTGTTTTCACGCCCCATCGAATCAGCTGCGCGCTGTTGGGCGAATTGGAATCGTGCGGACCAAACATCATCAGCGAGGGCCACCACCAGCGATTGAGCGCGTCTTGCGCCATCTCTTTTTGTTTTGGCGTGCCGCGCGCGTACTTGATGACTTGCTCCATGCCCTGTTTTTTGTGAAACGTTTCTTCGGTGCAAATGCGAACCATCGCGCGCGAGTATGGACCGTATGAACAATGTGCGAGCATGGTTTGATTCATAATCGCCGCGCCGTCCACGAGCCAGCCAATCATACCCATATCCGCCCACGTGAGCGAGGGGTAATTAAACACGGACGAGTATTTTGCTTTGCCGGTGAGCAGCGCATCAATCATTTCCTCGCGCGTTGCGCCGAGCGTTTCCGCCGCGTGGTAGAGATATTGCCCGTGTCCGGCTTCGTCCTGGACTTTGGCGAGCAGTGTAATTTTGCGGCGCAGATTTGGCGCGCGCGTAATCCACGCGCCTTCGGGCAACATGCCGACGATTTCGCTGTGCGCATGCTGCGAAATCATGCGAATCAATTGTTTGCGATACTCGGCGGGCATCCAATCGCCGGGCTCGATTTTTTCACCGCGCGCGATGCGCGCTTCAAATTCGTGAATTCGCTCTTCGGATTCAAGTAACTTTTCGGAATCGTTCATTGCCGCCTCCATCGGTGCGTACATAGGATACACCGATTCAAACGAACGCGTCAATTTGCGCGTGATGAAAAAAAAAGCGTGCAGCACGCTTTATGCCACACGCTTCCGAAAACGTTTTGTGTGAAACCGACCCGTTCAATTGCCGATAGAGAATCTTCCCCAGCGCGAGGTGGAGCAGCCATTGGCGTTGCACGCTTCGACCATCCACCAGTACGAGGCATTTTTTTCAAGGCGACGCGTGGTGTACGTGGTGCGTTTCAAATCGTATGCGGCGTCCACGGGCCTGCCATAGCTCGCGCTTTTGCGGACCACCACAACATACCGTGTGGCACAATCGGCGCGTTCCCAAGCCAGCTGCACACGCTTGCCCAGCAGGGACTCGCCCTTGGAGGGCGTCTGCAATTTGGGTCGCGCGGGAATGCCATTGCATGAAAAAGCGGACGCGGCTTGGAACGAGACGAGTGGCAAGAGGATACCGAGACCGAATATCAACATGAACCGCTGCATCCAAGCAAGAGATTGGAATCTGTCAATACGCTTCATCGTTCTTACTCCTATGTCTAACGAAGGTTGGTGAAATAAAAACCGTTTGCGGCATTCGAGAAAATGC
>CALMZO010000431.1 GCA_937870825.1 uncultured Chloroflexota bacterium
TCAACAATCCTTTTGCAAACTCCAAAAACGTCTCTACGTCCTTTTCATTGCTCACAAGTCCCAACGACACGCGCACGGCGCCGCTGCTTTTGCCGTCAATGCACATGCGAAAATCGTCAATCGTGAAACGCGACTCGTGTCCCGGTTGACGGAAACATTGCGAGAGTTCCGTGCCGGTGATGCCGAGCGCGATTTCGCCGCCGCCGGGATTGCAAAAGCATCCGGTTCGCAGCGAGATGTTTTGCGCGTTCGCGCGGCGTTCGATGTCGCGATGGTCCATCGCTTTGCCGTGCGCGTCGTAAAAATTCAACGTAATCGTCGCGCCGCGCATGTGTGTATCCAACGGTCCGTACACGCGCGCGAGCGTCGCGCCGTTCGCGTGTTTCATTGCGTTCAATTCGTCGAGCAAATATTCCGCAAGCAGCATTACGCGTTCGTGAATCGTGTCATAGCCGACAGATTGAATGTGTTTCAGTCCAATCTCGATGGCGGGAATCGTCAAATAATTTAACGTGCCGTCTTCAAACGCGGCTTCGCCTTCGTTCAAATAATATTTGTCGCCTTGCACGGACGCGACGGTAATTGTCCCGCCCGCGAACCAGGGACGCTGCAATTTTTGCAACGCCGCGCGTTTGGCAATCAGCGCGCCGACGCCGGTAGGATAACCGAAAATTTTATAAAACGATTGCGAAACAAATTCGGGTTTGTGTTTGGATAAATCCAAACGATTCGTCGGGGTGAACGCGGCGGCGTCGAGTAAAACATCCCAGCCGCGTTCGTGCGCCCATTCGATAAATTCAAGCGGATGCTGTACGCCGGAAAAATTCGACTGCGCGGGGAACGCGAAAAGATTGTGCCCGTTCGGATGGGGACGTTCCAATTCTTCCAACAGCGCGTCCGTGTCCACTCGCATATCGGGAAGCATGACGGGAATGTATGTGACGTGCGCGCCCTTGTGCCGCGCAAATTCGCGGATGCCGTTCACCGAATTGTGATTGTCGAATGTGAGCAGATAGCGGTCATGCGGGGCGAACGGGTACGCCTCGCCTACGAGTTTCAGTGCGCCGCTTGCGTTCTGTGTAAAAATCGCGCAATACTCGTTGGGGTCGGCGTTGAAAAATTCGAGAATGAAGCGGCGCGTGTGTTCCACCAAATCGGTCATCGCCTGCGATGTGGGATTGGACGAATGCGGATTGCCGAAAACATGAGTACGCAAAATGTCCATATGCGCGCGCAGCTGCGATTCCGCGTACAGTCCGCCGCCCGTGTAATCGAGGTACACATGCTTTTGCGCATCAAGGCGCGCATATTCGGCCGCGCGCAGCGCGTCAATGTTTGCCGTCACGCGATATTTTTCGGTCAGCGCAGGATGCATTCTTTTTTTTGCTCCTCAATTGTCCCCGTGTCCGAACACGAACAGGTCGCCGATTGACTCGCCGAAAAAGTTTTGGCGAATCGCGTCGGCGAACACGTGCGCGACAGAGACAATATGCAATTTGGGATGGTGCATGGTCGGCGGATGATAAATCGTGTCAGTGGTGACGATACCGGTAACTTCGGGGATGGCGCCGAGGCGTTCAATCGCATTGTTCGCAAAAAGGCCGTGGGTGCAGACGAGTTGAATTTCGCGGATGCCTTCGCTCACCAACAGCCGCGCCAGTTCCAACGTCGTTCCGCCTGTCGCGATCTCATCATCATAAATTAACGCGCGGGCGCAGCCGTACAGTTGGTTGCCAATGATGCCGCTAATGACGACCTGCGTGTCCGAGACGCGTTCTTTGTTCCCCGCGGCGACGGGCAAGCCGCCCAAATCTTTGGCAAAGCGCGCGGCAGATTTCGCGCTGCCGATGTCGGGCGCGACGACGATGGTGGAGGACAAATCCTGGCGCGCGAAATATTCTTGAAACACGGGGCGACTGGTAAGCGGGTCCGTTGGCACGGAAAAGAATCCATGCACCTGCGGCGAGTGCAGCATCATCGTCAGCACGTGCGTCGCGCCGGCGGTCGCCAACAAATCCGCCACCAAACGCGCCGTGATGGAAATGCGCGGTCTATTTTTTTTGTCGGAGCGCGCGAACGAATAATACGGAATGACGGCGTGAACTTCTTTCGCCGATGCCGAACGCGCAATGTCCAGCATCATCAACAGTTCCATCAAGTGGTCGTTGACGGGCGGCGTGAGCGATTGAATAATGTACACGTTGCGCGAACGCACACTCGTGCCAAGCTGAATTTCCAAATTGTCATTGCGGAAACGCTGAATTTTTGTATCGCACAACGGGACGCCGAGACAGCGCGCAATTTCGGCGGCGAGCGCGTTGTTCGAGCTCCCGCTAAAGATACGCATGTCGTCGGGATTCAATGTTTGGTGTTCGCTCATAAATTGGCAGATAGCGAATGGCAAAGCGCGCTTTGCATGGCGCAAAAACGGACAATTGATTCCTCACTACTGCCGCACGAAATCACTGCGCGGTCCATCCGCCATCCATCGTCAACGCCGCGCCCGTCATTTGCGACGCGGCATCGGAACACAAAAAGACCGCGAGCTGCGCCACATGTTCGACGGTGACGAATTGCTGTGACGGCTGCTTTTCGAGCAAGAGTTGCCGCGCGGCGTCCTCAAGGCCCATCGCAGAACTGAGCGCGCGCGCTTCGATTTGCTTTTCGACCAATTGCGTGCGCACCCAGCCCGGACAAATCGCGTTGCACGTGATGCCGCTGCCCGCCGTCTCCAACGCGGTCACTTTGGTCAAGCCGACCAGCCCGTGTTTCGCGGCAACATACGCGGCTTTGTTGACCGACGCGACGAGTCCGTGTACGGACGCGATGTTGATGATGCGTCCCCAGCCGTTGCGTTTCATAAACGGCAGTGCGTCATGGGTGGCATGAAACGCGGCGGAAAGATTGGTCGCGAGAATCGCGTCCCACTTGTCACGCGGAAATTCGTCAATCGGCGCGGTATATTGAATCCCCGCGTTGTTCACCAAAATTTCCACCGGACCCAACTGCGCGCTCGCCCATTCCACCATTTCGTAAATTTCGTTCGGATGCAAGAGATTCGCGGGATGGTGCATGACGCGCACGTTGTGCGTCGTTTCCATTTCATCCCGGATGCGGTCAATTTCTCCGCGCTCGCCAAAGCCGTTGAGCATGATGCACGCGCCGTGTGCCGCGAGCGCGCGCGCAATCGCCAATCCAATGCCGCTGGTAGAGCCGGTGACAAGCGCAACTTTATCTTGAAGCATAGTACTGTTCCTCAGGAATCCTTTTCTCTATGAATCGGTGTGCCGGCGTACGCGCTCGGAAAGAATTTGCATTACCTGAATCGCAAAGTACGGGGCATGCTGAATCAAAAAATAAAAATCGCCCTCGTTAATTTCAACAATCGTGCAGTCCGTTTTCGCAAAGGCGGATGCCATGCGCGGTTTGTGATTCACGAGCCCCATCTCGCCAAAAAAACCGTCGGGCGGGATGGTTTCGAGAACGCCGCCGTGTTTGCGAATGTCCACTTGTCCTTCGATAACCGCGAACATGCTGTTCGCCGCATCGCCTTCAGAAAAAATCGTGTCGCCCGCTTTGAATTTTTTGGTATTGCGTTCGCGTTTAATCGAATCAACGGCTGCCATGGCTACCCCCTTTACCCTTTGACGGATGCAATCAATTGCTTTGCCGCGCGCACAAACATCAAATTGTCCGTCGCAATCGGAATCAACGTGTAACCTTGGTTCAACGCGCGCAGCGCGCGTTCCGCGTCAGGACAAAACAAGCTCATTGGAATGTTCCGCGCCATTCCAAATTCGCGCACGCGCGCAATCGCCGCTTGTACTTCGGGCGCGTCAATCTGCGCGGGTTTCCCAAAACTGCCGGATAGATCCAGCGGACCGAGCATCAACGCGTCCACGCCTGCCACATTCGCAATTTGCTCGACATGTTCCACCGCGTCGCGATGTTCGATTTGGACAATGAGCGCGGTTTCCTCATTCGCGCTCTGCAAATAATTTTGCAAATTCGCGCCATACCGCGACGCGCGTCCAACGCCGACACCGCGCCCGCCTTGCGGCGGATACTTTGCCGCATACACCGCGCGCTGCGCGTCTTCCGCCGAATTCACTTGCGGAATAATAATTCCGGCGACCCCCAAATCCAAAACTTGACCAATCCACATTCTATCGTTAATTGGCACACGTACGATGCACGGGCATTTGTCATTCACCGCTTGCGCAATGCGCTGCACATCGTGCAAGTCCAACGCGCCATGTTCCATGTCCAGAAACAGCCAATCAAATCCCGCGTCCGCGCACATTTCTGCAATCGAAGGCAGCGGCAATGTCAACAACGTGCCGATGAGGCGTTCGTGATTCAATAGGCGTGTACGAAAATTATTCACGCGTGGGTCTCTGTTCCACCAATGGGATTATTGCAATGCGTCAAAACCGAGTGAGAATTCTATCGCCGTGCGGACCTGGCGCAGTCTTTCTTGCGAAAGACGTGTAATGAAATCATCCAGACTTGATTTTTGAATCGTTTGAATGTTGTCCGTGTTCACCGCGCAAATTTCAAACATGCCGTCATCCTCTGCATTCAGCAAAACTTCTGATGGGATATTGCGAATCGTCGTTGTTATGGGGGCAACTGTGATGCCAGACAAATAAGGAAGGGCGGATGCGCGTGTAAGAATCACCACAGGGCGACGTTTGTCAGGGGCGCGAAAAGTGTACCAATACACGTCACCTTGATTCATGGCTCACCCCACACTTGTTCGGTTTCCCATTCCGCAATTTCTTGGGCTGTTGCAGGGATTGTCGCGTAACCGTGTGCGTGTTGTTGCTCTAACGCAATGATTCGTTGATTTCTCAAGGCGAGTTCCAACGCGGCGCGAACGAAATCGTCGCGTGTCATCGCCAATGAATGTGTCGCGCGGTCAACCTCTGCGAGTAACGGTTGGTCTAACGTCAATTCAATCGTTTCCATATTTCTTGCGCCTCTATCGGAAATCATAAATCCAAAATCAAAAACTACCGCGTCCCCGCCATCATGAGCCCAATCTTTTCTATATCCGCATTTTCTGCGGGCATTTCTCCGACGATTTGTCCATCGAAAATCACGGCGATGCGGTCCGAAATCGCGAGCAGTTCATCCAAGTCTTCGGAAATCAAAAGAATCGCCGCGCCTTGTTCGCGCTGCTGCAATAACAATTTGTGTACGGCTTCTGTCGCGCCGACGTCAAGACCGCGCGTCGGATGCACGGCGACGAGCAAATCAGGACGCGTCGAAATTTCGCGCGCGAGAATTACTTTTTGCGTGTTGCCGCCCGAAAGTGTGCCGACGCGCGTGCGCGTACTCGGCGTTGAAATATCGAATGTGGCGACCAAGTTTTGACTCACCCGGTCTGCCACGCCCCAGTTGATGGAAATCCCGCGCGCAATCGGCGCTTCTTTATAACGCCGCAGTATCAAATTGTGCATCACGTCGAGTCCCGATGCAAGTCCCGAACCCAAACGATCTTCCGGCACATGCCCCACGCCCAAGTTGAAAATTTCGCCGGGCGAATGGTCTGTCAAATCGTACGCGCCCAAGTGAATGCGTCCACTCACAATTGTCCGCAAACCTGTAATCACTTGAGAAAGTTCGCGTTGCCCATTGCCCGCAACGCCTGCGACGCCGAGAATTTCATTCGCGCGCACTTGGAGCGAAAGATTTTGCAGCGCGGGCAAACCGCGGTCATTCAACGCGCGCACCTTCTCAAGTTCCAAAACGATTTCGCCCGGTTCCATCTTTTTCTTTTTGAGTGCAAAGACAACATCGCGCCCCACCATCAAACGCGCCAAATCATTTTTCGTCATGCCTTGGGGCGAAACGCCCGCGGCGGTGACGCGTCCCTTTTGCATGACAGTCACGCGGTCGGCGAT
>CALMZO010000432.1 GCA_937870825.1 uncultured Chloroflexota bacterium
CGCGCTCATCAACACGCAGCTCGAACTTACCACTGTGCTGAATGCGGTATGCGCGGAAACCGCGCGCATCCTGGATGCCGAACTTGTCACTCTCGCGCTGAGCGATGAACGGCGCAAGACGCTTTCGGTGGCAGCGAGCGCGGGCAAGCTGCAGGCGGACCAGCTCGAGTGCGCATCCATCCCACGCGCCAGGTTTGAGGCGCAGCTCGGCGAGCGCGGCTATTTCGTTTCGCCGCGCGATTTGCAGACCGACCCCGCTGTCGCCGCGAACGACCCGCTCAAACGCAGCGGCGTTCGCTCATTGGCAACCGTGCCGTTGCGCTACGGAGGCGAGACCATTGGCGCGCTTGCGGCGTACACACTCTCGTCGGGGCGCACATGGACGCGCGACGAAATGGCGCTCTTGAGAGGGATGGCAGACCTGGCAGCACAGGCAATCGTCAACGCGCGCCTGTTCGATGCGCAAATGAACCACGCCGAGCAACTCGAAGAACGCGTCGCCGCGCGTACCGCCGCGGTCGTCGCCGCCAACCGCATGTTGCAGGCGGAAGCGGAGACGCGCGCCCGCCTCGCCGCGGAATTGGACCAGCGGCGGCTCTCGCAGGCACTCCTCGAAGCAACACACACTCTCAACTCGTCGCTCGATCTGGACAATGTTCTGGAACGGCTGTTGAGTACGCTCGCTCAAATCGTGACCTATGACCGCGCGCTGGTGCTGCTGCGCGAAGGGAACGCGCTCCGCGTCGCCGCGGCGCGCAGTTTGGATTGGAATCAGGCGCGTCGCGAACGCATCCGCTGGAACGACGACCGTTTGCAGCTGGCGGTGCGCGTGGGCTGGCCGGGATTCCTTGATGACCTGCATTCCGAAACCCTGTTCGACGAACTCGGCGAGGTCAAAGCCATGCCCATCCGGGTCGGCGTGCCGCTCATCGCACGCGATGAAACTGTGGCGGGCATTCTTCTCCTCTATCGCGCGGACCCCATCGAGTTCTCCGAGAACGACGTGGGCATCGTCACGACCTTTGCGGAAGAAGCGGTTGTGGCAGTGGAAAACGCGCGCCTCTTTGGCGAAGTGCACCGTCTTGCGATTACCGACGGGCTCACCGGATTGTTTAATCGCCAACATCTGTTCGAACTGGGCGAACGCGAAATCGAACGCGCACTGCGTTTGAAACATCCGCTCTCGGCATTCATGCTCGACATTGACCATTTCAAATATGTAAACGACAGTTACGGGCACGCGGTAGGCGACGAGGTGCTTTGCACCGTAGCATCGAGCTGCCGCACCCAGATGCGTGAGATTGACATTGTCGGACGCTACGGAGGTGAGGAATTCGTCGCCGTCCTTCCCGAAACGGATCTATATTACGCCTACCGCATCGCGGAACGCTTGCGCGCGCATATCACCAAGACACCGATTGAAATCGGCGAGCGTTCCATTCAGCTCACGGTCAGCGTAGGAGCGGCACAATTCGACCCGACCCTGCACAACTTGGCAGGGCTGCTCGACCGCGCCGATGTGGCGCTTTATCGCGCCAAGCAGGGCGGACGCAATCGGGTCGAGACATTAAAGATTCAAGCGTGACACCCGTAACCTGCCACTTGTAACAACACAAAACGTTCACCTTGAAAATTCTCCTGGTCGAAGATTCGCCGACGATGGCAAACGATGCGCAGCGAAAACTCGCCGCGCTCGGCTATCCCGTCGCCGCCGCCGTCACCACCGGCGAAGAGGCGCTTGCGCGTGCGCGCCAAGAGCACTATGACGTGGCGCTGATGGATATTACGCTGGCAGGCGCAATGGATGGCATTCAAGCTGCCGAACAGATTGCGCAGGGCAATACAACCGCCATCGTGTTCATGACGGCGAGTGACGACGACGAGACTCTGCGCCGCATCCGCGACGTCGGTCCCGCGGGCTATATCCTCAAACCGGTGCGTGACCGCGATCTGAAAATGGCGCTCGAGCTTGCGATGTATCGCAAGCGGATGGACAACGCGTTGCAAGACGCCAACGCGCAGCTCCAGAAATGGGTCAACGAACTGGAGCGCTATATCGCCGAGAGCGTGTTGGTGGGCGAGATGGGGGAAATGCTACAGGGTGCACGCACACTGAAAGAAGCGTACACAATCGCGCACCGCTTTTGTGTGCGCGCGTTTCCGCAGACCGACGGCGCAGTACGTGTGCTTGAACGCGAGCTCGGTGTACTGGCGCCCTGCGCGCACTGGGGCGGCGCGGAGATGAGTATCGCCATCAATCCCGACCACTGCCTCGCGTTCCAACATGGTCAAGTGCATCCTACATCGGACGCAAATGAGCTGTGCCTGCACTGCGCGGCGCATCCGGCGGCATGGCGTCTCTGTGTGCCGCTGCAGGCGCAAGAGGAAAAGGTGGGCGCGCTGTATCTGCAAAGTGCGGCGAGCGCGGATTCGGAGCTGCAGCGCCTCGCGCTCACCATTGCCCAATACCTTTCGCTGGCGATTGCGAACCTGCAAATGCGCGACCTCTTGCGCCGGCAATCCCAGCGCGACGCGCTCACCGGACTGCACAATCGCCGTTATCTTGACGAAACGCTACTGCGCCACGAGCACCGCGCCCGGCATCATGACACTACCCTCGCCCTTATCATGCTTGACATTGACCATTTCAAACGCATTAACGACGACTATGGGCATGAGGCAGGTGATGCAGTGCTGGCGACGCTGGGACGCTTTTTAAAAGTGCATATTCGGGACGGGGATGTATATTGTCGCTACGGCGGCGAAGAATTTGTGCTTGTGCTGCCCGGCGCCTCTGTCGAGACCGCGCGCGAGCGTGCGGAATTTTTCCGCCAAGAGGCGCATCAATTGCGGGTGACGAGCGGAGACCGCGTCCTTCCGCCGCTTACCCTTTCGCTCGGCATCGCGATTTACCCCGAACACGGCGCGACATTGCAGAAAGTCTTGAAATGCGCCGATGCCGCGCTGTATGCCTCGAAACGAGCCGGGCGCAATCGTGTGACGGTAGCTGTCGGCGTTTGAAACCGCATTGATACCTCTGGGCGGCGCGGAACATGCTAAGATACCTGCGAGAATGATGCGTAGATTCCGTTGCGGCGAGCAATCAAGACGGCAGCACCTCTTTCGGGATACAAGTAGACTCTGGCTTGAGTGACCAACCTTCGCGTCGTTGACAACCGACTTGTCGAAACGAGGTGTTTATGGCTTTTACCACAAAGCAGTTGGATACGTTGACCGAATCGTTCAACATTGCCTTTGGACGCATCGGCGCATCGCTCTCCGAGATGACAGGACGGCGCGTTGAACTCAGGGTACCGCTGGTCATTATGTGTCCTTTGGACGAACTCAAAGCCACGCTCGAATCCTTTGTGCGCGGCGATGTCGCTGCGGTCGCCATCGGAGTCGGCGGCGGCTTGGAAGGCGATGCCCTCCTGATAGTGGATTATGACGCCGCCCTCGCGCTCACCGAAACGTTTCGCGACCAGCCGCGCGCCGCAAATCTGCTCGATGCGATGGACCAGGACGCGTTAAAAGAAATTGGCAACATTCTAATCAACGCCTGTTTCGGCACATTGAGCAATCTGATGCAGACAAGAGTAGATTTTGTCGTCCCCCGTCTGCATTTGGACAAACTTGATGCGGTGATTCATTCTCTCCAAAGAGAAAAACCGGTGCATTACGCGCTGGTCGTCTATGCCGCTTTCCAGCTCGCGGCAAACCAGCCGCAGGGATATTTACTGGGCGTGCTGAGCAATGCCTCGGTTGAGCGGTTGCTCGATAGCGACCCGTAACCGAAGGGTATCCATTGTGTGCTGACGATTCCAATCGTTTCCCCGCGCGTCCCGTACATTTGTGACTATCTGGTTTTGACAAGGAGGGAGCGTGTCTAACTCGAACAGGATCCTGATTGTGGACGACGACCCCATGAACTGCGAACTGCTGGAAATGTGGCTCGCATCAGCGGGTTTTGCCGACGTGGACTCTGTCTACAGCGGCTCGGAGGCGCTCCTTCACGTCAAAGATTCCCCTCCCGACCTGATCCTGCTCGACGTGCGCATGCCGGAGATGGATGGCTTGGAGGTGTGCCGCCGCTTGAAAGCAGACGCGACGACGTTGTTCATCCCCATTATCCTCATTACCGGGCACAATACGCATCAAGACCGCCTGAACGGCTTGCGTGCCGGGGCGAACGATTTTGTCGCCAGGTCGGTAGACGAGGCGGAATTGCTTGCGCGCGTCAATGTGCTGCTCGAGAACAAGCGGCTGTACGACGAATTGCGCGCCACCATGCGTGAGCGCATCGAGTTCATCAGCCAGATTTCGCACGAACTCCGCACGCCCCTCTTTGCCATTCACGGGTTGACCGAAATGCTGCTTGACGGCGAGGTCACACAGCCTGATGAAGTTAGAAATTACCTCCAGACGATTTATGACCAGAGCGGACACCTCTCGCGTCTCGTGGACGATTTGCTGGACCTGTCGCGGTTCGAGCGCGGCGCGCAAACGCTCAAGTATGAGACGTTGGCGCTCGGACCGTTTCTCGACGATACGGTGGCGTTGATGCAGCCACTTGCCCACGCGCGGAATATCGAGCTGCGCCTGCTGGCTGTGCCGCGCCAGTTGCTGGTGAGCGTAGACGAAGGGCGCTTGCGCCAGGTGTTTATCAATCTGCTCAACAACGCACTGCGGTACAACGACGAAGGGGGCTGGGTCGAAATTGCTGTTCAGTCCGAGAGCAACGCGGTTCAAATCAGCGTCCGTGACGGCGGCTGGGGCATCGGCACTCTAGACATGCCGCACATCTTTAGGCGCTTTTACCGAGGCGCGCTAGCCCAACAACGCAAGAGCGGTGCAGGCGGGGCGGGATTGGGACTGGCACTCGCCAGCGAAATCATCCGCGCGCATGGCGGCACACTCACGGCACAGAGCGAGGGAGTGGCAGGGCGCGGGAGCACATTTGTGGTAACCCTGCCGCGGACCGTCACATAGACGCGAACCGATATGGTCGCCCACAAATGAGGTTTCGCTATGAGTGAAAAAATTCTCGTCATAGAAGACGACTCGGCAGTCATTACGATGTTGAACGGCGCGCTGACTTCGATAGGGTATCAGGTGGATTCCGCGACGAATGGAGTGGATGGATTGGAGCGCCTGCGCTCCAAACAGTATCCGCTCGTCTTGCTCGACGTGATGATGCCGCGGATGGACGGCATGGAAACGCTCCGCCAATTGCGACAGTTCACCACCGTACCGGTCATCATGCTCACCGGGCGCGACGCCGACACCGACCAAATCAAAGGATTGGAGGATGGCGCGGACGACTATATCCTCAAGCCCGCCAGCATTGCAGTGATTCGCGCGCGCGTCCGCGCCGCGCTCCGCCGCAGCAAAAAGCCCGCCCGTCCGGAGCCGCCCATCCTTTCGTTCGACCAAGGCGCGCTCGTGATTGACCAGGTGAAAGCAGAGGTCCTGTTACACGGTGTGAGCGTCGAATTGACGCCGACCGAGTACCGCCTGCTGATGTACCTTGTGTCGAATGCCGGGCATCCAATTGACCATCGTGAGGTCCTGGCGAGTGTGTGGGGGCACGGCTATGAGACCCCCGAGGTGCTCAAGCTGTTCATTTCGCGCTTGCGCACCAAAATTGAACCCGACCCCGGCAACGCGCGCTATGTGCTTACACACCGGGGGCGCGGGTATTACTTTGGCGCGGAACCGGACGCGCCTTCCTCCGTTTAGAAACCTTTTCGATACCTTCACCCGCGCGGAATTGGCGTAGAATGCTCAATGACAAGCCCTTTCTCTCGCTTTCAGGGCGGTTCAACCGAATTACATCGTGAGTCATCCTTTATCCGCGCCCGGCGTCAAACACAATGCAGACGACGTTGCCCTCTTTCTCCTTGAACTGATTCGCACCGGACTGAGCGTCGCGCTTGAGCGCGTCGACAATCCCGCTGATTTCAAGACCGCCCTCGCGGGCGCGAAACGGGGCACCCTTCTCCTTGCCCATGCGGTGCCGGAATTCCAAAACGCAGAGCCGCCGAAGATGTGCCGCGCCCGGAAATCGGCGGGGACCCCCACCCGCGCCTACCGCCCGTCCCGGGCAAGTCGCGCTTGTCCAACGATATTGAACTAGTGCATCATTAACCAACTTGTTTTGCGTACCGATGCGTTGAAAGACGCTTTCTAAACGATTTCATTGTGCGCG
>CALMZO010000433.1 GCA_937870825.1 uncultured Chloroflexota bacterium
ATGGCGCAAACGAAATAGATGCGCTGGCGGCTTGCCCACTTGTTCGATGACGTTGCAATGAAATCATCCCGCGCTGGTTAAGTGACTAGCGTGGACATTTTTGGAAGAGAGGAGTAATCGAGGAAAATGATAACGATCCCAATGTCAGAAATTCCAAACTCCTTTATTGAAAAATGCAAAGCCCGATTGGAGCCGTATACAACCACGTTGATTAAGATGTGCAGGAAGCACCAACATAAGTACGAGATAAATCAAATAGGCTCCGGAACTTTCGTCAAAATAGGGAATCTTCACGCAATCCTTACCGCAAATCACGTTTCGAGGGAGTTAGATGATGATTGTGATCTTGGGATGACGCTACAAGAGGCAGAGCATAGGCCCGTCTTTCAACGCAGTTTGCTGAAAATAATTCCCGTAGGCGTATCAAGTGATGAAGCAATCGGGCCTGATTTGTCACTCATCGTGTTAGTCGAAAGTGAGGTTAGCAGGATCAAACCGTATAAATCTTTCCTTGACTTAAATCATGATATAGATCGCCTGTTAAATCATCCTCCTCCAATAGAGAATGGAGTGTGGTTTGTTTGCGGAACAGTTGACATCCTCACAAGGCAAACTCGCTCGGAAAAAGGTTTTGATAAAGCATTCTCATTTCAAGGTTACTGTTTTTCAACAGGGGTCAGTAATTACTTTGTGAGAAATGGGTTTGACTACTTTGAAGCAGATGTCAATAAAGAGAATGCGGTGAACATGCCAGAAAAGTTCCAAGGCATTAGCGGCGGCGGTTTGTGGCAGATTTTGTGCCGAAAGACTGAAGACAATTTTGAGATTTTGGATTGGTTTCTTTCGGGCGTGGTTTTTTATCAAACTGAGTGGGTTGGTGCCAAATGTTTCATAAGGTGTCACGGTCGTCGTAGTATTTACGAAAGAGTTGTCGCGCAAATGGAAGCACTTGCGAAAACAGTGTGACAAACTGCTGTTCTTCTACAAGTATGTTGTAAACACTTCGATGGAAATTGGAACCTTTCAATGTGTTATCGCTACGCCCTCGCTTCACCCCTCCCACTCCCCCCCCATCGCGCTCGCGCAGAACGGCGCGGTGAAAATTTTTTCCGTTGATGCGCGGGCGGCAAATGGAAATTTTTTTTAGCGCAGCAAAAAACGCGGCAGAATCCTGCCGCGTTTTTTTCATTCCGCAACCATCACGCGATTGCGTCCGTTTTGTTTGGCGCGATAGAGCGTTGACTTACTCCACAGGGCGCGGCAAATGAGCGCATTTCACTTTGGGGGTCAGTCTGTGAATCGAATTCGCGCCGACAAATACACGAAACATCCCTGCGGACGTTGCGATTGCCGTCAAGTCAGACTTGTGTTGTTGCCGCGATTTCGAATCGCGTGTGAAACGGTCGGGGATGATGGAGAAATGTGTGCGAGGAAGCAATGCGAGAACGTGACCTGCGCTCACCGGGCGTTCGGGGAGATTCGGTCGAGGGCAAGCGCGCAGCCGAGCAAAAACCAAAGGACCCACTGCGCTTTCAACATCCAAAAGACACTGTCGCCCAAGCCGTGTAAGACCACAATCCCTAACGCCACAAGCACAGCGAGCGGCAGCGGCGCAGCCGTTCCGCGTTTGTGCGCGCGCCACGCGCTAAAAAAACAAAGCGCCAACACTCCGACGAATCCGCACAGCCCCACGAGTCCCGCATCGAGCGCGACTTGGAAAAAAAGATTGTGCGCGTGCGGCGCGACGAGTCCGGGTTCGAGCGGCGAGTGCGGCGGCGCATACGGCGCGACAAATTCATACGCGCCCATTCCGATTCCCGTCAAGGGGTGCGCGCGAATCAAGTCGAGCGCTTGACTCCACAGCGCGACGCGTTCTTGCAGCGTGCCGCCCGTCGGCGTTCCGATTTTCCCAAAAATCACATCCGAGAGCGCCGCGCCGCCGCCCAGCTGCTGATTGAGATACAGCGCGCCCAACAGCATCAGCGGCAGCACCGGCACAAGCCAGCGGCGCAAAAAGCCCGCGCCGATTCCCAATCCGCCCAACAGCGCAAACCACGCCCCGCGCGCTTGCAGGACAAACAGCGCCATCACCATCGGACCGAGCGCGACCGCGCCGACAAGCCGTTCAAAGCGGCGATGCGAAAACACGAGCGCGCACGCGATTGGAAAAATGACTGCAAGCAACCCTCCGACGATATTCGGATTCGCGCCCTGTCCCGGCGGGCGCAGCGTCCAGTCCAAAAACGCGGGCAAGGTATACACTTTGTCGGCGCTCCAACTGACGGCAAAAGGCAGCAGCAGTACGAGCCCAAGTCCCACCCCGACCAATGCCGCCGCAGCGCGCCAAACGTGTGCGGGTGTTTTCAGCGTATCCAGCAAAACATAGAACGCGGTAATTCCTGCCAGCAATTTTCCCGCGCTCTCGACGCCGCTCAACCGCGCGGGCGAGACCATCAGCCCAATCACGACACCGCTCAATAAAAGCAGCACGAACCCATTCGCCGCCGTTCGCGGAAACGCCGAACCGACGGCGCGACGGCGGAACGCATAGTACGCGGGCAAAACGAACCAGCCAAAAATCATCCACGGCAGCGGCAAAAAGAGCAGCAGCGTGAGAGGAATAAAGCTGAGGAAAACGTTGCGGGACGCGAGCTGGACGGAGAACGAACGCGGCATCGTGTGCGCCCACGCGGATTCCGGGCGAGTCAAAGCATCAACCAACCTCTTGAGAGTGGAGAGCGCGCATCATCATATTCTCGCGAATGGAAATGTCAAGCCGCACTGCGCCAACGGGGGTTGAGAAAACGCACCGCGCGAAAAATCGGACATGTGCCTGTTTGTCGCGCGTGCGGATTCGCGCACTCCGGCATTGCCGTGCGTTGGAACAAATTCGCGCAATATCCGTTTCATTGGTGTAGGAACCGTTGGCGAAAAATTTCAATTCTGAAAATTTTCGCAAGCCGGGAGACACAGCGTTTGCAGCGGTCCAACGCGGTGCATGTCTCCAATCCAAGTTTCCGCAAGGAGTTTCGATGGATCTTTTTGCGATTCCACTAACAATTGCTGCCACAGGATATTCGACGCTGTTTCTTTTTCTGTTCTTGATGTTCGTTTGGCCCGGTGACCGCGGGCTTGGCGGCGTCCTTCCCTGGTTGCCGCGCCTCGTGCTGCCACGCTTTCGTTCCCGTTGGATCCCGCGACGCGAACTCGATGCGCTCGAATCCGCGCTGGCGCAACTCAAACGCGATTGGGTGCCGCGCGCCGAGTGGCAAGCCCTACAAAGAGAAAACGAAACGATTCGTTCCCAATTCACGCGGGATGTACCCGCGACCAACTCGTCGTACGTTGTGAAAGGGACCGCGGTACAAACATCCCGCGCCGTCTTTCGCCCGCGCGGGATGGTGTGGGAATGCGCATTTCGGAATGGTCCCACATTTTATGTTCCGCCGCGCAAGGGATTCCAATACATTCACCATCTCTTGAAAAATCCCGATAAAGAAATTCGCGCGCTCGACCTCGTGAGTCGGTTTGGACGCCAAAGCATCTCCGTTCAAGAATCCGGGCAGCCCGAGAACTCTTTCGCGGTGCATGTGGGCGAAGAGGCGTATCCGGTCCTCGACGAACAAGCGATTCGTGAAATGCGAACGCGTCTCACAAGTTTGCCGGGTGAAATCGCGGCAGCGCGCGCGGCGACAAATCTCAAGCGCGTTCAAAAACTCGAGGACGAAAAAAGGTGGATCGAGTCGGAACTCAATGCGCTCATTGGGCGTGGTGGACGTCGGCGCACCTTTCCCGATTCGCAGGAGCGCGCCCGCAAATCCGTTCACAATGCGATTGCCGATGCGCTGCTCATCCTGCGTGCGAACGACCAAGCCATGTACCAGCACTTGAGGGAGCACATCTCAGCGAGCACGTATGTCATCTATCGCGCTGAACCCGCGTTCCGATGGGACACCGACGCGCGAGCTTAGCGTTGCACTTGCAAATTCATTAACGCGCGCGATGCGGCACGATAACTCTCTGCACCTGCGTCCCTGTACGTTCCCGTCCGGGCGTCATCCACACACGGGCAGCTGTCAAAACCTATCCAATTTAGCGGCGAGCGGAAAATGTAACCAAACCTTTTGACAAAAACCCTTCCGCTACTTGCGTTCTAGCGCCTTGTTTTTGTGTACAAAAGTACGCATGAGCAAGGCGCTTGTTTTTTGTTGCCTGCCGGGTTGCAACCAACATGCGCCGCAAATTTAGAGAAAGGGTTTTGTTTGTGGAAGCGCAAAAACTCACAAGGGAAGAAATAGAAATGGTTCGAATTCTCGCCGCGCAGCCCTGGCTCAGTGTCTCTCAACTCGCGCGCTGGGCGCGCCTCGACGCGTCGGAAACACAGTCACGAATGCGGCGTCTCTACGCTGCGCGGCTGGTTTGGGCAGTGGACGCGCACATTTCCCGCGCACCAGAGGTTTTTTATGCTCTCTCGACACGCGGCATCCGCGCGCGCGCTCACATGAGTTCGAGCGAGTCGAACGGCACAGTGGAACCAATTGCTCCGCTCACGCGCACGTATTATCGCGAATTGCTCTGGTCGCTCGAACGCGTCGCGAGCGTGCGCGATCTCTTTATCGCCTGGAAGGAGCAGGGCGCGCTGTGCGAGCCAAGCGTGCTGTTGCGGCAAACCTTTCGCTGGCGCGGCAAAATGCGCCAACTGAAACTTTTGGGCGCTGCCCGCTATTGTGACGAGCGCGCGGGGCGCTGCATCCCTGTGGCGGTCGAATGGGAAACGCAAGAAATCCCCATGCTTCAGCGCCGGCTGGGGCTGTTGCTGCGCTGGCAAGCTGCCTCTGCCATTCAAAGCGGCGCCTCACTCGCGATGCCGCTGTTGGTTTGGGTCACACCGAACGCGGACCGGGCGGGAGAGCGCATCGAACTCGCGCGCTGGCGCGCTCGCCAAGAGGGAATTCCTTCGCCCTGGATTGCGCTCACAACCCAACCGCTGTTGGCAGAACACGGTCCTCACGCGCGCATTTGGTACGGACTGTATACGGGCGAAACCGGCTTCCTTTGGGATGGCATCCCAAGGCTACCGGCGTATCGAGTGTTTGTATTGCCGCGCCCGCGTGTTTCGCATCACCTGCACGCGCGGCTGTTTGCGCGTCGCCGCGCTCGAGCTTTCGACAACGGGGCGCGATGTCTTTCCACTGCGTCTTGCGCTCTCGTTTGCGTCACGCCGTCTCTTGTGGCGAATTGCGCTGTATCCCGCGTTGACCACAGCGGAAATTGGATTCGCGGCAGAGATGGCGGAGGACGAGGTGACGCCCGCCATGGAAATGCTGGCGCGCTGTCAACTGATTCAAGCGCATCTCTTTGCCGGGATTCCGTGTTGGCTTGTCACGCCGCACGGGTTGCGGTATCTGACCGGCGAAGCGGGTTTTGGAAATCCGGCAAAACGTTATGCCATGCTGCGCGGGTGGGACGCGGGACTTGCGCGCTTGCTCCGGCAGCCCGAACACACGCGCGCCGCGAATACCTTCCTGCTCGCGTGCTTGCGCGAGGCGTGCAGGCGCGGCGCATCGTTCGAGTGGCAGTCCGAAGTGGAATGTGCGCGTGTCGTGCGCTGGCGGCGCGGCGTGCAGCCGTTCTTTCCGGACGGATTGGCGCGCTGGCAATCGGGAGACCGCGTTTGGTATCTCGCGTTGGAAATCGAACGCTCGCGGCGCGAACACAGCCGCCTCCACCTCAAACTCAAGGGCTATGTCGCCGCGAGCGAGTGGAGCGGCGCGCCGTGGTCGGCGGCGCAAAATCTCCTGGCGCTTGTCGTGACAACCGGATGGGTGAGCGCGCGCCGAATTGCAGAGGTCGCGGCAGAGGTTTCCGAACTCTATTTCGCGCGCCCGCTCCATCTTTGTTGTACAACGCTGAAACTTGCGCGAGAACGCGGGGTGGCAGAACGCATCTGGCGCAGCGCGGCAGCATGGGAAACACTGGAACCGCTGCCCATGTTTGCAACACAAGGCGATAACGCATCCGACGCGCCAATGCCGCAGGAACGCCGCGCGACGCACACGCCGCGAATGGAACTGCCGATATCACGTTGGGACGAATTGTGAATCAACTCTGGGAAATTATTCCGCCGTGCGAAAATCGCGTGGACGCGTTGGGAATGGAAATGCTGTTCGGCAGCTTGCGCTTGCCCCGCCCGTTTGCGTTGGAAATTGCGGGGAACGCTGACGGATTGTGTTTTGGTCTGCGCGCCGATGATGAGGACCTGCCCGAAATCGCCCGGCAGTTTGAATCGGTGTACGAGAACGTGATTTTTCGTCGCGTTCGCTCCGCGCACGATGCGGCATGCGCAGCGCCGGCAGACGCGCGGGCAAGCGGGCTCTTGCTGCTGCGACGACCGCCAAACCTGCCGCTACGCACGTTCCGAGACGGGACATTTCGCGAGACGGACCCCGTGCGTGGGCTGCTTGCCGCGCTGAGCGGAATGAAACCCGGTGAACGCGCCCTCACCCAGCTCGTGCTGCAACCTGCGCCGTCGAATTGGAGTGACCTCTTGCAGGTCCCCGCTTCCTCGCGCGCGGATACGCCGAATGCGCTGCAAGCGCTCAAACTCCAATTGGGTTTGGCGGCGTTCATCCTCTCGGGCGCGTGTTTGCTCGGCGCCGTGCTGCAGGTTCTCTTTTTGTGGCATCGCGGATTGTCGCTGCCGCTCGTGGGATGGCTCGCTGTGGTTGTTCTTGTCGGCGCGCTCGTGTGGGGACTTGTGGCGCGCCTGCTCACACCACCGCCGGACCCCAAGTTGGTTGCGCGCAAGACGTCACTGCCTGCGTTTGATGTGGCGGTGCGCCTCGTCGCGTGTGCGCCCACGTCCGCCGATGCCGAGGCGCGGCTCCGCCGACTCGTTCACAGTTACGCGCAGTTTGACCTTGCGAACGGAAACGCGTTCGTCTTTTATCCGCGCAGCTTTGACCCGGCGAACCTCGCGGCGGCATTTCATTCGCGCCGTTTCGCCTTGTTTGCGGAAACCGCAAGGTTAAACGTTGCCGAACTCGCGAGTCTCGGGCATTTGCCGCTTGGGACGGTTGCCCAACCGCTGGAACGCAGTCTTTCCCAGCCGGTGTTGGCGCGCCGCGCGTTGTTCGCAGACGGCGTGCTGGTCGGGCACTCGCAATATGGGGACGAACGAATTCCCGTGCATCTGGACGCGGACGCGTTCAACCGGCACATGCTGCTCGTCGCCAAAACGCAAAAGGGGAAATCCACGCTGATGGCGCACCTCGCGCACGCGGCAATGCAGGATGCCAGGCGCGCCGTGATTGTGATTGACCCCCACGGTGACCTCGCGCGGACACTCGCCGCAGCCGTCCCCGCCGAGCGTCTTGACGATGCGCTCTACCTCGATTTCGGGAACGCCGCGCGCTTTGTCGGTCTGAATGTTTTGGATACCCGAACGGGACGCACGCCCGACAAAATTGTGGCAGACCTCGTTCATGTCGGCACCATGATTTGGGGCGAGTTTTGGGGACCGCGCATGGAAGACATTTTGCGGATGGCGCTTTTGACGCTCCTCGAAACGAATCTCCGTCTCGTCGCAAAAGGCAAGCCGCAGTTCACGCTCCTCGATGTGCCGGGCGTTCTCATCAACGAAGCCTTTCGCAATCGTCTGCTGCGCGAATACGTGACCGCGCACGAAATTCGCCGCTGGTGGTTGGAATACTTTGACTCGCTCTCGCTGCATTTTCAGAATGAAATGATGAATCCCGTCTTTACCAAAATTCATCGCTTTACCACGCATACGGTCTTGCGCGGTATCCTTGGACAGTCCGACTCGACGCTTGCGTGGGAACGTCTCCTTGTGGACCGGCGCATTCTGCTCGTCAACACCGCGCACGGCACACTCGGCGCGGACGCGGCGGGGTTGTTGGGCGCGGTGCTTTTGGATTGGCTCAATCTTTGCATTCGCGAACAAGCGGCGGTCTCAAACGCCGCGCAGCGTCCGCGCGCAACGGTGTTGGTAGACGAGTTTCACGCGATCCCCGGCGTGGACTATGGGAGTCTGCTGGCGGAACTGCAAAAGATGGGCGGCAGTTTCGTGCTCGGTACGCAATCGCTGGCGCAACTGGAAGAGCGCAACCGCGCGCTACCCGCAACGGTTCTCTCGAACATTGACACGCTGTTTGTGTTTCAGGTGAGCGCGGCGGATGCAAAAACGCTCGCGCCCGAACTCGACGACCGGGTGCGCGTCACGGACATCATCAATCAGCCCGCGTACACCTGCTATCTCAAAACGCAGCGAAACAAAATGCGTCTGCCCGTGCTTCAGATGGAAACACTCTCGCCGCTTCAGGAAAATTCCGAAATAGCAAAACACGTTCTCTCGCACAGTGCGGAATGCACGCGCACGCCCGACGAGGTGCGCGCCGCGCGCGACGCCTTTGTTCGACAATGGTTCGGCGCGCAGACGGCGCGGGTTCACGAAACGAATCCTTTTTTGAATCTTGCGATTGCGAAAATAGGCAAAGAGAGTGAGGCGAAGGGGCTTGAACAAAGGAGCGCGGCGCGCACAGGAAACAGTGAGCCGGGAACGAGTCCGTCCGTGACGATTCCCGTCGCGCCGCGTCGCCCGCGTCGTCCTCGCCGCGCAAGCGCGGGAACGGATGAATGGCTCATTGTGCCGGGGATGGAACAAACTATCGAGGCAGCGCGCGCAAACGAGCAACCGGAGCGCGCATTCAAGGAGACCGCGCGGGACGCACGCCCACGCCCGCCGCGCGGGAATTTTTCGAGATGCTGCACAATGCGGGGACGCTCTT
>CALMZO010000434.1 GCA_937870825.1 uncultured Chloroflexota bacterium
GAAAAGGTTGCCGCAATTTCAGGTTGCGTCAAGTTGGGCGTGCGTGCAGCGGCAATAACGCGTTCACGCAAATCCGAAGAATAAGCATTCATGGCGCGCAATTTACCACATTCGTCCCTTGAGTTAAATAGGAATCCGTTCTAGGACGCTTGTTTGCCAAGTTTGGTTCATCGCGCAATGCATGTGCTCGTCGCGTTTCGTTCGAGACCGAGCCAGCCGTACGGGTACGTGTAGATATTCACCGAGACAAGATTTTCGCCGGGCTTGGTTTTTATCGAATAGGTGTGCGGCGTCATATTGTCATTGACATGGACGAACGAAATCGGACCCGTGCATTTGAATTTGAGTTTTCCGTTCGCGAGGATGCGCCATTCGACCAGAAGCGACATCAGACCATTGCGCGGCAGATAGGGCGTCATTTCGAGCGTGCCACGTTCGCGCTTGCGCTGACTGCATTTTCGCTCTGTTTTCAATTCTGCAAGATACCACCACAAGATCGGCACTTCACAGCGTCCCGGACGCGTCGCGACAATCATTTCGGTATCGTTCGGCGCGCGGGTCGGTATCAAAGTGGGCGCGAACAATTTTGGCGCGCGCGAATCGTTTCGCCAATCGGGCGCGGCGTTTGTTGGCGCGGCGAACCATGCCGCAAAAATTACGACAATGCCGCCGAGAACACGCAACGCGATTTTTTTCTTCATACCGTTTCGGTCAGCATCGGCGCTTGCAGACTTTTCTTTTGATGTGAACGCACCTGGAGCGTTTGCGCGATGCTCAAGGCGGTTACAAACAGCGCACCGATGAAAAAGATTGCGCCGTACAGGGCGATGCCCCAATTGCCCATTTGCAGCGCATAGAGAAACGTCCAAACATTCCACAGGGCAATCAACACTTCAACACCAATCATCGGGTCCAGCCGAATCTGGTAACGCTTGTCCACCCAATTTTCGCCGCTCGCCGAAACGCCGAACTTGGGCGTACGCTCAAAAGTTTTGCCGCTGCCAAAGAACAACTGCACAGCTGCGCGCACAGTGAACACCATCATTCCCGCGCCGAGCGCCATGATAAAAAGAATTGCGGGAATTTTTTGCCACCACCCTTTGCCCAATTCTTTTTGCGCCAACGTAAAATAAATCGTCGGCGCAAAACCCGTCAAAAAGAAAAACGACGCGACGCCGTACAACGCGAGCAAACCCGGAAACTGCGTGGAATAATAAATGACGGCGGGATAAATCAACATCAACGCGAACATGAACAGATGAATCGAATAGCCCGTCAAATGAAAGGTCGCCTCCACTTTGCGCGCAAAGGAAATCGGCGCATTCCACACTTGCGGCAAAAGTTTGAGCGCGCATTCCAACGAACCTTTTGCCCACCGATGTTGTTGCCGTTGATAGGCGCTGAATGTGACAGGCAATTCTGCCGGCGTCACCACCTCGCGCAAGTACAGGGCGTTCCACCCTTTCAAAAAGGCGCGATACGACAAATCCAAATCTTCGGTGAGCGTATCTTGTTTCCAGCCACCCGCATCTTGAATCGCGGCGCGCCGCCACAACCCAGCCGTGCCATTGAAATTGAACCAATACCCGCCGCGCGCCCGCGCGAATTGTTCCACGACAAAATGCGCGTCAATCGCCAGGGCTTGCAAAAACGTCAGCAGCGAATAATTGCGATTGACATGCCCCCAGCGCGTTTGAATAAAGGAAACCTTTTCATTTCCCGCCGCAAAGAAATGCGGAATCGTTTTGAGCAGAAAATCGCGCGGCGGCATAAAGTCCGCATCAAAATACGCGATGTATTCCGCGTTCGTCATGCTCATGCCCAACGCCAGCGCGCCCGCTTTGAACCCTTCGCGTTGTGTGCGATGCACATGACGAATGTTCACCCCTTGCGCGCGCCAACGTTCGACGGCTTTGTGCGCAATCTCGCGCGTTTCGTCGGTGGAATCATCCAGCACCAAAATTTCCAAACGCGCGGGGTCCCACTCAAACCGCGCAACGGTATCAATCAAACGTTCGGCAACATACAACTCGTTAAAAATCGGAACCTGAACACTGACCAACGGCATGGTTTCCAGCGGCGGCGCGATGGGGTCCGCGCCGCTTTTGCGCGCGGTCAGAATTGCCAGATACAAAAAATTCATGCCAAAGGCAAATAGAATGAATAGTACGCTGGCGTACAACAGGATAGCAAAGATGAACAGAAAACTACTCATTTACACCTCGTCGAGGATTGGCGGAACGATTCGCAAGACAACTGTATAGATTACGTATGCGCGGGACGTCAAGCTTGCTTTTTCATGCGTCTTGCATTCTTGTATTCGTGCTCTCACCGGGCGATTGGCGAATGGAAAACACACCGGCGAAAAGCCCCCACGCGCTCCACTGCCACACGCGCCCCGCTTGCCAGAGCCATGGGTAATAATCGAAAAAACTGACGACCAGCAGGATGATGACGCTTGCCGCAATTGCCGCGCGCCACACATCTTGAATCAACGGCGCGCGGCGCAGCCACATGACCAGCGGCGGCATTGCCATAAGCCACAACCAAAAAAAACCGCCGAACAATCCCAACTCGGTCGCCGCGACGAGCAGTACAAAATGGACCGGTTGATAATAGTACGTGTCGCCGGGAAACTGCTTGTCGAGATAATACATCGTCAAGGTCAACGCGCCATTCCCGACACCCCACAACTGATGTGCGGCAAAAAGCCGATTCGCCGAATTGGTCAATTCATCGCGTTCATTCAACGAACGCGCTTCGCCCACATTGTCCGAAAACGCATTGGCTTGCCCGACCCGCTGCGCAATCAAACGCTGATTGTTGATAAAAGGAACGGCTAACGCGCTCAAGCCTACGAGCGCCACCACAAGCCATTCGCGCAAACGCAATGAGCGTTGCGCCCGTCCGCGCAGCGATGCCGCGAACACGACGACAACGCCCATTCCAAATGCCAGTTGGGCTGACCGCGAAAACGTGTAAAACAAGGCAATCAGTCCGAGCGCGAGCGGCAAGAAAAGCAACACCCGCAGGCGACGTTTGCGCGAGCCGAAATCAGCAAGGGCGAAATAATAGCCGAGAATAAAAATCAAGGCAAAAGCGAGGAACCCGCCAAGCAGGTTCGGATGGTCGGTCAATCCGTATGCCCGAAGAATGCGTACGTCGTCATAACGCAAAATACTTGTGCCCGTTTTGAGCGGGTCCAAAGGCAGTTCCCCAAGCCGTCCCAGCCCAATCGAAGATTGATTCACAAACTGCAAAATAGCGACGCCGCCTTGCGCCATCACGCCAAGAGCCAGCGGCACGGCGACCCACACGGCAGGCGGCACAAGATTACACAAAACAAAATAGAGTCCCAACAGCAACAGCAAACGGATGGAATGGTACAAAGTCAACGGTGGGTCCACACTGACAAACGTACTAATGAAACTCAGCGTGACCAACGCGACCAACGGCAGCGTGAGATACCAAGGACCCCGCGTGATTCTTTTGCCGGAAACGAGAATCGCGGGAAATCCAAAGGCAAGCGTCAGCAGCAAAAAAAGGTCACTGGGGTACACAAAAAAATCCGTGTAGCCGCCAAAAAGTGGCGGCACACGGCGTTCAACGTCAACCCAACGCCACATCGAAGCAGAAGAAAACAACAGTCCCGCGAACGCCAGACGCGCCGCAAGCGTCAACCCCGCGCTGAGGCGTGTGCCTGAGATAAAAGTAGAGTTCAAAAAAGACTTATGCTCCTTGCTTCAAGCGCTTGTACAAATTTTCCAAGCGCGCGCCAAGCGTTGAAAGATTATACTCGCACTCGACCTGCTGCCTCGCGCGTTCACGCAGCCCAACGCGATTGGTGTACGCACACAGCATCGCGTCCGCCAGCGCATCCGCGTCGCCCACCGCGCACGCGACTGCTGCGTTCGCCCGCGCCAAATCGCGCAGCGCGCCGACGTTCGTGCCGCACACCGCGCAGCCGCACGCCGCCGCCTCCAACAAAGCCATGCCCTGTCCTTCGTGCCGTGATGCTTGAACGAACACATCCCCGTTTCGGTACAACTCTGCCAATTCCTCATGCGGCACATTGCCCGCGAACGTCACACATTCTTGAATTTCCAACTCACGCGCCGACGCCCGCAAATCCTCTTCCAAAGGACCCACACCCGCAATCGTCAAACGCGCGTCACGCAATTGTTGTCTGACACGCCAAAAGGCGACGAGCAATGTTGCTTGGTCTTTGACAGAAACCAACGAACCCACATTCACAAATGTTGCACACCCTCCCTGATAAGGAGCGGGCTTGGGTGCGGTTACTCTCTCTTGCCAAGAGGGTGGGTGTGCGGTTGCTCCCCTCCTTGATAAGGAGGGGCTGGGGGAGGTCGCGAATCTCTCCAAACTCACTCCCAACGGCAACAACTCGACGCGTGCCTTTGCCTTGCGCGCCCGCGCCGTTTCAGCCGTTTGCTGTGAGCCGCACAATACACAATCCGCGTAGCGAAGAATCAACCGATTCATCCAGCGCTGCCGCGCAATCAAATCCGCGCCATAGCCAAGCTCGCGCAAGCCGACCATTTCGCCATTGACGAGCCACACCACACCCGGCGCGCGGAAAAGTTTTCCCGCGATGACTGCGACGCAGCCCGCCTCACTCCCAAAAATCGCGTGAATCACATCAAAGCGTTCGCGTTCCTGTTCACGCGCCATCGCGCGCAAAACATTTTGCCACAACTGCGCGCTCGCGATTCCGCGACTGCCGACGCCGTTGAAACTGTGTACGGCTGCATTCCCAATTTTGTACACGTCCACCCGATGCGGATAACGCATCGAAAAAACATGAACTTGATTTGTCCGCGCGAGTTCACGCACAATGTCCGTGTGCGCGGGAATGCACCAATCGTTTTCGTCCGCCGCAAAGCCCGGTACCACAAACGCAATCTTCATTCGCAATCCAACACGCGATACTTGCAGTTCCGCACGCGGAACAGTGTCCAGCCGTTAAAACTTGCGATAGGATGCAACTCGTTCGTCGCAGTTAATGAACGAATCAACTGGTCGGGCAAACGCCCGCGCCACTGCGAATCAATGTTGTTTGTGTCCGCGTACAAGTACGTTGGCGTCGCGGCGTCCAACGCCGCGGGGTCCATGTCCCACAAATTTTCGACGCGAATGCGCGAATACATTTCAATTGCGCCGTCAATGCTCATCGTGTACACGAGCGCGTTGGGCAAGAGTTGCGTTTCGAGCCAGCGCGTATGCTGCAATTCGCGCAGCTTGATTTCCAACACAGGCGCAAGCACGCGCGGCTGCCAGAACAACATCACGCATAACGCAGCGCCAATCCATCCAACGAAAACAAACCGCAGACGTGATGCGCTCAATTTCGCCCACACCCACGCCGCGCCCATTCCGGTTACGACGGCGACAGGCGCGAACAATCCCAAAGGGAAACGAAAATTTTCGTATGGAATGCCCGCGAGAAAAAAATACATTCCCAAAATCCAACCCAAAACGAGCAACGACGTTGTTCGTTTCCTCAAAACAAAAATCCCAATCCCGAACAACGGCGTCAACATCACAAACAAATACGCGGGATGCGCCAACACTTGCGCGTTAAAAATGGCGACGGGCAGCGCATATTCAAAATGTCCATCCGCATTGTCAAACGTCCGCGCGAAAAAATTTCCAATGCTCCAATTTTCCAACCACGTTTGTCCTGCCAGCGGCGCGTTCGTCGTCGCGCGAATCAACAACTGCGGTAACAAAACGAGCGCGATGATTCCAATTGCCAAAAGCATTCTTGGCGTCCTGGCGTCTAGGCGTGAGATTGTTTTCGGGGCAGCCCTAAATTCAATCATCAACAACGTCACAACCCACACCGCCGCGAAAATCAAATTCTGCCAGCGCGCCCACGCCGCCATCCCCACCGCGAATGCGGCAGCACACAACGTCAACGCATTACGCGTCCGCGCATAACGCAGCAGCAGCCACGCGCCGAGTGTCGCGAACATCAACGCGGGCGCGTCCGCCATAATCACTACCGACGACTGCGCGAGTTGCCCGCTCGCGATGCAAATCAAACCCGCAACCCACGCGGCAAAAATTTTATACTTGTTCGCCGCCTCGTGCGTCAACAAAAATGCAAACACGGGAACCAACGCGCTGCTCAAGACGGTGATGGCTTGCGCGGCGGCGGCATTCACGCCCCCCAACAAAAATCCCACACTCAACAACGCGGGATAGCCCAGGGGCCACCAAAAGGGGGGGGGGCTTTGCAGCCGCGTCACATTCGCAAAAAACTCGCGCGCGTAAAAAAAATACGCATAGGCGTCCTGCCCATACAAGCCATCAAATTGATTCGTCAAAACCAAGACAGCGCGATTCAATGTCGCAAGCAAAAACAACACAACAGCGGCTGCGCGTACCGATTCAAATACGCGCATCATGGCGATTCGTTCCTTTCCAAAAGAGAACCGTCAGTCCACCAAACAGTAGCAAATTCACAAGCGCGGCACTTTGCGCGAGAAACTTTAATATCCAGACCCAAACCGAATCAATGGGCTGCGCGAGGAGATTCAAAGACGCGATGAAATAGGGCTGTGCAATCGTAAGCAGATTGAAACTGAACGTGAGCGATAACACGCCAAGCACAATTGCATACACGCGCGTCCGCGCTCTATCGGACTGCACTACACTGGACGCCCATGCCAGCATGAGCAAGGCAATGACGGGAAACAGAAAACGTTCGTGAACTTCGGTGGGCAGCATGAACAAACCGAAACTCGTCAGGGCGGCGCCAAGAACGGAATCGCGCGCACGATTTTGCCAGAGCCCGAACGCAATAAAACTTGTATACGCGCCATAGCCCAGCATACCGAGTGTGCGAACGGAAAGCCCAAGCAGTGGAATTTGGGCGAGCGAACTTGTCGTATGCGCGCGTTCATCGAGAATGAGATACCATAGATTGTAACCACTGACGACGGCACGCGGCGTCCGCGAGCTCAGAAAAACCGAATCGAAAAATTGAGAATCCAAACGGCCTGTCCACCACCACGGGACAGTAAGCAAAATCAATACGCCAACAAAAACAATCACTCCGCCAACTGCTGCGCGTATGCCGCCGCGCCGAAGCGTATCCGCCATCAGAACGGGCAAGCATGCAACTGCCTGCACTTTGCTTCCCAACGCGGCGGCGGCGGCAAGCCACGCGCCCACCCATTTCTTTTTTTGGAGCGCGACAAGTCCGCAAACGAGCAGCGCCGTATAAACGGAATCCAGTTGTCCCCAAAAAACGCAAACATAAAAAATCGCAGGATGAAAAATGTACAATGCGGCGCACAATACGGCAACACGCGGTCGCGCCCACACCGCCATCGCCAAGGCGAACGCGGTCAATGTATCCGCGACAGTGGCAGGAAATTTGAGCAATCCATTCAGCGCGCGCGAATTTTCTCGCCACGCGAGCGGCAACGTCAATTCCACTTGTGCCATCGCCTTCAGCATAAAAATGGTCAGTGGCGGATACAATTGGGCGCGTCCGTCATAGAAATCAACCACACTGGTTTGTTGCAACCTGAGCGCCCACGCGCCGAGTTGTGCCAAATCATTCGTTACGTGCCAATCGGTTCCAAGAAACGGAAGCCGTATGAGAAATCCGCCCAAGAGCACGATGCCCAAGGTCCATTGGGCGCGGTGAGTCTTTTTCATCAAAAGTTTGAAAACCGGAAGCCACCGATTCCGTCCGATGTCCTCCCAGCGCCAGCCACACCACAAGCAATGGCACAACCTGCGCGATTAACCGATACCCCGAACTTGCCAAATGCGCGCTCAAAGGAAGATACGCCGAAAACAGATAAACACTTGCCATCGCACCAAGATAGAGCAGCGGCGCGAGAAAAAATATCGCGCGCGGCGCAAGAACGCGCGCCAAATTTGTAACATGCGCGCGAATGTACACAAATACCGCGAGCAATCCAAGAACCGTCACAAAACTCCACTGTGCGTTCAGCAGTTCACCGGCAAAATATCCCGCAATCGTCGGCACGCGGTCAAGATTCGTCGAAAACGTTTGCCATGTGAGCGGTAAAAAATCACTATTGGAAACGTTGTGCGCCGCCACGAACACGTACCACGAACCCGCACCAAAGAGCGCGCCAACAAGGACACTTCCGAACGCGCGCCATGTTCGCCCATCGCGCGGCGCGAGCAACACCATTGACACCAAGACCGCGCCCAACAAAATCCACCCTTCGCGTTTTAACCACGGCAGAAATCCCAAACTCACCAAAGCAATTCCTAACGCGCCTTTGTTTTCGCGTTCCAGATATTCGACCAGCGCCAGCGTCCCCACCAACGCGAATCCTGCAAGCGGCACATCGGCAAACATCGTCGCCGCGAGCAAGGTGATGCCCGGCAAACTGCCGACGACCAATGTTGCGAGCCATGCGCGCAAACGATTTCCCGTCAGCCGGGACACACCATAAAACATGCTTGCGAGCAAACCGAGAAAAAATCCGACGGCAAGAATTCCAATCCAACGGTCATCCGCCGCGCCGAGCCATTGAAACAAAAATGCTTCGGTCAGTGGGAGTAGCAACGGATAATCAAGATGCGTCACACTGCGCGTCGCGTCCGCGTGCACCGCGCTCGAAAGCGTTTGCGTAAAAAAAATCGTGCGCGCCTTTATGCCCCATGCGACCCAGCTGTCCCAATACGTCAACGGCTGCGCCAGCGCAATCCAGCCGACAAAAAAAATTTGAAGCGTCAACCAAACCAGCGCGAGCCATTCCCAAAGCGGACGCGCGAAATTCGATGGGATTTTACGCGCGCGCCACGCCATCCGCGCCATGTTGAAAATTCCAAACGCTGCGGGCAAGACCAAAATCCAACAAGCCGCTTCAAGTGAAATTCCCCTGACGAGCGCGAACCAAAGCAGGAGCGAAACGATTCCGGTTCCCAGAACAAAATGAATCGCGATGGATTCGAGTGACGAAACAAAATATCCGCGCGCAATGAATTGCGCAGCCAGCGCGCCGATACCCGAAATCAGCAGGAGGGCAACCGCAATGCCGCCAATCCCTTCCAGCCCAACGGCATCGCGCCTCGCGGGTACCACGCCCTCCGCGCGCGTTTGCAATTTCACCAATGCGCCGTTGTGCCAAACACGCACAACCTCTCCGCGCAAGCCGACAGGCATCGGCGCGAGCAAGAAAAAATAGTCCACGTCATGGCGCGCGGCGATTTCGTTCAGCGATTCTGCCGTCAACGGCGCGGGCAGCCATTTCGATTCCCATGTTCCGTCATGCGGCGCGGGTGAAACCCACACGATTGCGCGCGGCGTCAAAACATACAACGCGCGATGAAACGTCACATATTCACGATACCGCGCATCGCGCCCATCGGTGACGAGCAGCACGCGCGCGTTCGTCGGCAGCAAAGCATTCGCTTCACGCAGCTGCGCGTAAGGCGCGGGACGCATCGCCAATGCATGCTGCGCGTCGGCGTCGAACCACAAACGCGCGAGCGGCAGAATCGGCAGCGCGAATCCAATCACGCGCTGCGGAAATTGCAGCGCGCTTACCAACAATGCAACGAGCAAGGCGACGACGGCGAACTGTTTCACGGATTCAGTTGGTAAATTTCAAACAAGCCGTAACTGGAATCATTCACTTGCGCGATTTTGTTGGCGTGTTTGGAGCGCATCCACCTTTCAAATTCTGCCCGCGTGGACGCGTCCGTCGTCTGCAAGAATTGGCGCAAGCGCGCGTCGAGCAAAATGTAATCCGCCTTTTGCGCGTTCAACGCCAGTGTAAACGTCTGCGATTTTTCCTCTACCGCTTCATTGGCGAGCAAAAAAGGGACGATGAGCGCGCGATATTCGCGCTGCTCCCAGCCGAGCGCGTACGTGTGCAGTCCCGCAACGCGTGAACCTTCAGGAACAAATTGCTCGAGTCGCGAGATGAGCGCGGGGTACGGTGTTGTCGTTTGCGCCACTTGGTCGCGGCGAATCATTTGAAACGCGCTCTCGACGAACACCAACATCAACAGTCCCACCAACAGCGCGCGCGCGGGCACGCGCAATGTTGATGCGCCTAGAAACTCCCAAAGGCGAACGAAAACCCATCCGACGGCCATTGCGGCGAACGGCGCGACGACAAACAAATAATTTGTGAATTTCACATGCACCAGCAGAGCCAAGAGAACGGGCAGCAAGACGAGCGGCGTCACGACAATGCGCGCGCGTCTGTCCGCTTGCAGCGCGGCGCGTTCCAACAGCGCGTACACGCTTGCGCTCAAACTTGAAATCAAAATCCAAAAGCCCGGACGCGGAAACAATTCGCCCCGATGCAAATAGCCGACACTGTAGCGTGATACTTCGGTTCGCATATTTTCCAAATACCAACGCGGGTTCCACAATTCAAAACGTTCGCCGTACCCGCGCGTTTGCGCGCGCCACGCGCCCACATCTTGCATCACGTACGCCGCGTAAAATAACCATGGCGCGAAAAATCCAAGTCCTGTCACGCCGAGCGCGCGCAGCAGGCGCGGCGGACGATTCCACATCATCAGCACAAGTAGTACGATGAAAAAAAATGCGCCGTACAAATGCGCGAATCCGGCAAGCGCAGCGCACAAGCCCGCGATAAAATACCAATGCTGCAAATTTTTTCGCGCGGCATTCAAATAACAGTGCAGTGCGAGCAAGCCAAACAGCGGCGGCAGGACATCGTACCGCGAAACGCGTACCGCATCGAGAAACAAAATTCCCGTAGGATGCAGCGCGGAAACCATAAAGCCGCGCGAAAAAAGCAAAACAAAAATCACGAGTAAAGCAACACGCGCATCACGATACACACGCTGCGCCAAACTCCATGTCAGCGCGAGGATGACCAAGCCGCACGCGACACTTTCAAAACGCGCTTGAAACAAGCCCACGCCCGCCGCGCGAAACGTCAGCGCGAGCGCGAAGGGATGCAGCGGCAAAAATCCATAATAACGCTGCTCCATCCGGTGATACCCTTCAAACAAATCGCTGCCGAAAATTCCTTGCGCCGCGAGTTTCTTGCCGGTGGATGCTTGCCACGGTTCATCTTCATACACCAACGGCAGCACCGTCAAATCTTCCATCGAAAGTGCCCAATACATCAACAGCAACAAAATGAACACAGCGCGCGCAAGGCGTGGCGAATGTTTTTGGGCAAACATGATGACGCGATTTATTTTTTCAAGCGCGCAGCGTACACCAACATTCCGCACCACAACGCGCTATCGCTAAACAAACTTGCGCCCGCTGCGCCTACGCTGCTGGCGATTGGCACGAGAAGTAGAGCCGCAAGAAAATGAAGCAACAACGCGCCGCATAGAAAAAAATTTACCGCGCGCTCGTGTCCGCGCGCGTAAAACCACAAAGTCAAAATCCCGACGCCCAGCGTGGGAATCAAACTCCACCCCAAAAGAATCAGCGTCGGAATCGCGGTCGCAAACGCATGTCCATAGAGCGTTTCAATCAAGAGCGGGGCGGCGAGTGAAAAAAAAAGGGCAACGCCCAAGCCGAATGCAAACAAACCCCACTGCGCGCGCCGAAATATTTTTTGTCCTTGAATACTCGAAACAGCTGCCAGCGCAGGAAGCATCGCGCCAAAAAACGCATTTGGCGCAAGCCGCACGCCGTCCACCAAACGCGACGCGGCAGAATACCAACCGACAGCGCGGTCTCCATCCATCGCGCCCAATAAAAAGAGATTTGCCCGTAATTCCAGACTGCCCAAAATCCCCGCGAGCGCAAACGGAAGCCCCGCCCGCGTTAATTTCCATACGTACGCCAAACCGAAACCTTCGCGGTCTCGCAGCCCCGGAAGGTCCGGTCTCTCGTGACGTGCATACATCATCCATGCCCCGCCGAGCTGCAGTGCTTGAATCAGGACAGCCAGACCAATCAACGCGTCTATATTCGCGCCGCGCCCGACCAGCACCCACGTCACGAGCAGTTGGATTGCCAAGCCGCCGACATTCAAAATCAAAATGGACAACATGCGTCCGAACGCGCGAAAGATCGCGGTAAAACTCGCATACCACGCGTTGACCAGAACCAATGCCGCGCCCAGTTGAATTGAGCGAGCGCTTGCCGCGTCGGGTGTCAACGCCGACGCGGCGAGAATCAGTCCGAGCGTGAGAATCAACCCAATGATTGTTTTTGCAAGCAGCGATGCGCGCAGATACGCGGTTGTATGCTGCGGTTCACGCGCCAGGTCGCGTGTGAGCAGCGTATTCATGCCCAGGTCTGCAACTTGCGCGAGCGTCAAACTCCACGCCAGCGCCAGCGAATATGCGCCGAGCGCTGCATCTCCCGCGCCGCGCGCAATCAAAATCGCAAGCGCCAGCCCGAACGCCGCCGACGAAAAATTGCTGACGAGAAGAATTACGGTATTGCGCTTGACGGCGAACGAACGCCTGCCGGCGCGCGCTCCTGCCACATTTGTTTCAACAGCCATAGCCACAATAACCATCCGGCATACAGGCGAGGATATGCCAAAAACATCCATTCACGCGTACTCCAACGCGGCGCGTTCCAATCGAACGGCACGTACAACAAAATCAAAATCACGCCAAGCCAAAGTGCCTCCACTCGGTGCCGCGTATTCCAAATGTGCGCGCTCATCACGGCGAGCGGAATGAAAAGCAGCGTGTAATGATATTCCGCCGCCATCGGAAACAGAATAACGCCGCACGTGACAGCCGCCGCGAACGCGAACTCGAGCGCCGCGCGGCGTGCGTACCACAGCATCGCGCCCAACGCGAGCGCGACCAACCCAAAATTGACAAGGGGAGCGAGCAACGGCGCGTCAAACAAAGGCGTCGGATTGAATTCGCTTGATGCGACAAACATGCGCTGGAAAAAACTCGGCGTCGTCTGAAACGCAACGTGCGCGGCAAGCGGAACGGGTTGCGAATAATCCACGACGCGTTTGAAAAAAGCGAGCCAACCTTCCCAACCCAACGCGCCGAGTCCCACCAACGCGCTGGCGAACGCAACACCGATTGACCACAGCAATACGCGCCATTCGCGGCGCGCTGCGAGGACAAGCCAAAGCGGTACCCCGCTCAATTTGATTCCCGCTGCAAGCCCCAGTCCCAGCGCGGTGATGAAAGGTTTGCCGCGCAATTCACTCCACAGCGCAAGCGTGAACAAAAACAAGAGCATCACGTAGGATTGGCCCACGCGGATATTTTCCGCCAACGGCGGATAAAGGAGCGCGAACGAAAAAAAGACGAGGCGCGGGACGACACTGTACATTCCCAGTGCGCTGACGAGCAAGCCCAGTGCCGCGCCGAGCAGTACGAGATTGAACAATTGCCACAGCACACGCGCGGTTGTGAGGTCAAGCCATGCGAGCGGCACAAGCAGTAACGATGTCGTCGGCGGGTGCAGTGAAAAATGGTCCGACACGCGTCCTTGCGTCATTTCCAACACACGCGCTTCAAACCAGTGGTCGTCGTATACCTGCGCGCTCCAGCGTCCTTCGACAATCAAACGCGACGCGGTATAGTACGCGGGGTAACTGTGTGTCATTGATGTCAGCGCGGGAAGAAACGTGCGCCACAAAAAATAAACGGCAGTCAGGACAAACACACAGACAACAACCAATGATTTCACAACAATTCCAATCCCGCTTCGCGGAGCGTGAACTGCGCGTAGCGCTCTGCCAAATCCCGCGCTAGAATTTTTTCGCGTTCATCGCATCGTATGCGCGCGGCATTTGGCATCAGCGCCTCAAACTCCGAATCGGCGACGCGTACCTGGCCGTTCACAATCACTGCGCACAAGTCGGCGCGCGAAATTTTTCCCAACGCGTCGGCGGCAGAACGAAACGTATTCGGCAAAATGACCAGGTCTGCGCGCATCCCGCGTTCCATTCTTCCGACATCGCGCACACGCAAAATGCGCGCGGCGTCACTCGTCACGGCGCGCAACAACGCGTCATCCGAAATTTGATGCGTAGCGCGCGCAACGCGCAATTCATCCAACAAATCGCGCTCGCCCGTCAAGCGAGAGTCGCTGCCGATTGCCAACAACCGCGCGTCGGAAAAATCGCGCACGCGCGCGGTTTCATTCAACAAGAAAAAATTGCTGCTCGGGCACCACACCAACGCCGCGCGTGTTTCAATCGCGCGCGCGCGCTGTGCTTGGGTCAAGCCGACGCCGTGAATCAGAACCGTGTTGTCGCGCAGCGCGCCCGCGGCGTCGAGTTGTGGCAGCTCGCGTTGTGCGTCCGCGTCCGTTCCTTCGGCGAGATGAATCATGTACGGCGCGTCGCGCGGTGTTTTGCGATACGCGCGCGCAAACTCCGGCGCCAAGTACAACGAATGCGACCAGCCGTACCGCGCGACCACGCGCACCGGAAAATGTTTTTCACGCAGCGGCGCGTGACGGGGATTGTGATGTGCGACTGTGGTTGCGCCGCTCAACAGATTTTTCAATCCGCTATTGAACAGACGCTCCTTGAGAGGGACTGCACGCGCCCTGACAATTTCGGCATCGCCGTCCAGACGCGCATTGCCTTCCATTGCCCATTCACGCGCGTTGGTATAGCAGGAGCGATTCTTCCAGCGCGGAAAATTGTTCAACTCCAAATGGTCATGCGCGTTCATCAGACCGGGCAGAACGAGCGCGTCGCGCAAATCAAAACGCGTGTCCCCGCGCTGCGGCTTGACGTTCATTCCATCAATGCGCCCGCGCGCAATTCGTAACGTGCCGCGCGTTTCGCCGCGTTCGGCATCCACAATCCGCGCATTCTCAAAACAAAGCGGAGGAACATTGCGAATCCATTCGCCAATCATAAAAAAGACGCCCCGCCAAAAACACTCGACGCGTCCGCGGGGCACCGGGCAATGGCGGTCAGGTGTAAAAGCCTGACCGCGCGGTCAAGATTTTTGCGCGCGCACGACGAGCGCCACCGGCGTGTCACCCCACCTGTCACGAAAATCTTGCGCGCGCGCATCGACGCGCGCCAATTCGGCGCTGACATGCACCGCTTGAAACGTTTCGGGCACGAATCCTGCTTTGCGGAGCGCTGCCACATGTTCCGCTTGATGCCGTGGGAAATGTTGAACCGCATACGTTTGATTTTGCGCGCGAAACGTTCGTTTCCATTTGCGCGTTGCCGCGTGAAAATCGGAATAGACGAGTGTGCCGTGCGGCGTCAACACGCGCGCCATCTCGCGGAGCGCGCGTTCCATGTCGGCGACATGTCCCACCGCCAAGCCGCAGACAATCACTTGAACGGCACCCGATTCCAGCGGCAGTGCGTTCATGTCCGCTTGCGCGCGCGCCAAAGACCTGTCACTGCGCGCTAACATTTCGTAAGAGAAATCCAGCGCACTCACATGTGCGCCGTTCGCATGGAGCCAGCGCGCGTAACGCCCCGAACCGCACGCCACATCCAATACCCGTTTGCCGCGTACTGCGGGGAGTAATGCGGTCATGGCGCGTTCCTCGATTTCCATCAAGAGATTGTGCGCGTACGGCGGATAGTCCTCTGCCCACAAACGATACGCTTCGTGCGGCGCGAGTTCGGGGATGCGCGGAAAAAGAAATTGGCGAACGCGAGAAAACAAATAAGTTAAAAGCTAAAAGTACAAAGCTCAAAGTTCCTGCTTTGTACTTTTAGCTTGGCTAGAACCCTGTCGTTTCGGGTCTTTGATAGTGCACCAATTTCTGCCACGCTTTGAGTTCAATGGGCGCGCTGTAAAATTCGAAATAGTAACGCCACGACGCGAGCGCGCGCGAGAATTGACGTTTGAGTCCGTGCAATTTGATGTCAGTGACGGTGGGATAATACGCGTTGACGACAGCTTCAAAATCGCGCACGAGTTTTAATGCCTTTTGGTCAAGCCACGGTACGCCCGGCGTGCGCCGCAGTGAAAATTCTTTCCAATGCCCTGTCGTCCATTCTTCGAGCGTTTCAGGAAATTTGAAACCGTACTCGCGCGCCGTATTGAACAAATTGCCGTCGAGCGGAACAGGTGTGTAAATGTATAAAATAATTTCGGTCGCGGGATTGAGTCGTTTCACCTCGCGAATAAATTCCATCGTGACGCGAATGTCTTGCATCGGCTCGGGCGGATTGCCCATCACAAACGAAAGCTCGGGAACGATGCCAAATTCTTTTGCGCGTTTTACATATTCCAGGGTCGCGTGTGTGCTGGCTTTGCCGCCTTTGTTCATCCATCGTAAAATTTCATCCGAACCCGATTCGGCGCCGCTGAAAATCATTTTCAAACCACTCGCCTTGATTTTGTTCCACGTATCATCTTTGTACGCGAGCAGGGTGTCAATGCGTCCGAGTCCCCACCAGCGCATGTTCAAATTTTGGATGCGCTCGGCAAACTCGTTCGTGCGCGCTTCGCTCACGAAAAAATCCATGTCGTGAAAATTTACCGCGTCCGCGCCGTACGTGTCATGAAGATGGCGAAACACCTTTTCCAGACGCGGCGCGGACTGTGGCAGCCAACGCCGATTCGACATACTCACGACCGCGCAAAAATTGCACGCGAACGGACAGCCCCAACTCGAATGATGCTCCAAAACTTTTTCGCCCATGTAATTGCGATTGAGATATTTGGGCATGTCGAGTTTGTGATAGGCCCAGTCGGGGAATTTATCGGGCGATGTCAATTCGCGCGGCGGATTGTGTTTGATAGATTTGTTTTCCTTGTACGAGATTCCTTTGACCGCGCTCAAAGCCCCGCCATCGCGCAACGTGCGCATCAATTCCAAAAAGGTAATTTCGCCCTGCGTATGCACGGTATAGTCCACATAGTCCGCGCCCAGAACGGTATCGCTGTGCTGTGTCGGAAAATAACCCCCCCACACCATCTCGACATGCGGCGCGCGTTTTTTCAACTCGCGCGTATCGTTCGTTGCTTCCACCAGTTGGGGACCGGGCATCACCGTTGTTGCGACAATGTTGTAGCCCTCGTCGCGAATGAATTGCTCCATCACAGGTACGGCATCGTCCAACAGATTGGAATCAACAATCGTATATTCAAATTCGTTTTCCAACATCGAGCCGACGGCGAGCAACGGCATCGGCAAAATCGCTTTGCCGCCGGGATTCGACTTGGGATGGTACAAGATAATTTTTGGTTTCATAGGCGAATGCCACCTCACCCCTGCCCCTCTCCTTTGCTAGGAGAGGGAAGAAAGGACTACCACAATTTTGTTCTCATGCCCACTTTCAAAGTACAAACACATTTCTTGCACGTTGCGTTTTCGTGAACGTCCAACTGCGCGCGGAACGCGTTCATTTCATTTTGCAGAATCACACTTAGATTTTTTTCACGCACATTGCCCACCGCGTCATGAAAATAACAGGGACGCACACTCCCGTCGGCTTCAATCACCGCGCTGACCCAGGGGGCGTTACACGAAATCGGCGGAAATTTGCCGAGTCCCAATTGCGCGGCGTAATAACGCGGCAGGCGGCGCAATTTGTCGGGCGACTCTGCGACAAAATGATTTTCAAACTCGCGCGCGTGCGAAACAATCGTTTGTTCCACAATTTCGGAAAATTCCTCAATTTCGTTTTCGTTCAATAACAAGCCCTGTGTAGAGGACTCGCCGCGCGCTCGCCCAAACGCTTCACTCGTTACGTCGGCGGACAGGAACGAGATTTGTCGCAAATTCATTTCGCGCGCTTTGTCAATCAAGTGCGGCAGTTCGCGGAAATTGTGACGATGCAGTGTGCTGCGCGCGCGAATCGGAATGTGGGGCGCGATGTTTTGTAATTTCTGCGCGCCGCGTCGGACAAGCGCCAACGCGTCCACGCCGCGAATTTTTTGATACAGCGCGTTCGTGGGTCCATCGAGCGAAATCGTCACCTGGTCAAAACGCTGCGCGATTTTTTCCGCGTCGCGTTCCAAAAACAATCCCGCCGTGAGCAAATACAATTTGATATTCTGCGCGCGAAACATATCGGCGATTTCGTACACATCGCGCCGCAGCAACGGTTCCCCGCCCGAAAACACCACCATTCGCACGCCGAGCGCGGGCAGTTGCTTCACCACCGCGCGAATTTCCTCAAAGGATAAATCGTCCGCGCCATCACTCTGCCACCAATCGCACGAAATACAACGCGAATTGCAGCGCGCCGTGGGATAAAAAATCAGAATCGGCAGCGCGAGCGTCTGATGCGTGAGTTCGTTGTACTTGACGGCGAGATTGGATGTGAGAGTCGAAAACATGCGAATTTCCTTTATTTCCTTTGGTTAAAGAACAAGGGAAGGGCAGGAAATAAGGGAACACAAGGAACTAGCGTCGTTGCAGCGTCATCAAAAAGTGGTCGCCCATGTTTCGAAAAAAAGGCAACGGTGAGACACGCGCGTCAAGCCACGCAAGCGGTTTTGTCAGCACGCCGGCGCGTTGATACCGATGAAACAAGTACGGCGGCGGCAAAACGAGATTGAGCGCGCGAGACATGACGAGGTGAAAATCGTTTTGAAAAAACCGGAAAAATTCCCCCGGGTCGTAGTAGCGTGTCAAAACGGTTCCGTTTTCGAGATTGACCGGAATCATCTGGCGCGGAAAACGGCGCGTCGCTTGCTTGAAATCTCCGCGCAGCGCGAAATAGAAAATTTCGAGCGGGCATACGCGTGCCATCACCGAAACAATCAAATAGCCGCGCGGTTTCAAATGCGCCGCGCCTTGCGCGGACACAGTTCCCAAATTCTCTACACAATTTAACGGACCCAAATCGGAATACATCGCATCGAATTTTTCATCGCCCAATTTATCCAGTTCATCGGCGCGCGCGTTTTCAACACGCGCATTCCCATTCGCGCGCGCGATACGTTGGCGCGTTTGATTCACCATTTCGCGTGACGCGTCAATTGCGGTGACATAATAACCGCGCTGCGCGAAATACAACGCGTCAATCCCCGTCCCGCAGCCGATGTCGAGCAAACGCGCGGGCGGCGCAACCCGGCGCGTCACCTCAGTCCACAACGCGGCGCGCATGTTTTGTAACAGCGCGTTCGGTTCGACGAGGGCGTCATAGTTTTGCGCGTGCGCGTCAAAGGCGCGCGCGGTTTCGGACAGAACGTTTTCCATTACCAAATTTGTGTTAAATCCAAAACGAAATTTTCGAGCAATGGTTCACCGGAAATCGAATTCGTGTTTTCGAGAATTTCGATATTTGCGTTAGGGCGATAGACGTACACGCGTTTTGACTCGGGTTCAATGAGCCATGCGAGCTGCGCGCCATTATCTATCCACTCTTGCATTTTTTCTTGCAAATCTGCCAAATTGTCTGTAGGCGATTTGAGTTCGACCACAAAATCGGGACAGAGGGGAAGATATTTTTTCCTTTGTTGCGGCAAGATTTCTTCCAAACGTTTTTGACTCACCCACGAGGCATCGGGCGAGCGAATGGCAGAATTTGGCATCCGGTATCCCGTAGATGAGTCCACTACTCTTCCGCCGCCAATTTTTTTTGCCCATGCGCGCAATTGCATTCCAATTTCAGAATTGCGGTCTCCGGTTTCCCATCCCGTGGGTGGCATGATGACAAGCTCTCCTTTGGCAGTGCGCTCCATCCGCAGGTCACGATTGAGTTGTGCGAGTTGAAAAAATTGGTCATCATCCAATTCAAGTACCGGACTCGTATGCACAACAATCATTCCCTCAATCGGTTGCGTCTTTGGTTCAAGTACCATAGCCATACCTTGACCTCCCATTACCGTTCTAGCTCTTTTGCCGTCAACGCCATCCCCAATTTTCCGATGCCGATATTCGCCGCCGCTCTGGCAAGCCGCAATGGATGATTCCCATTTTTGCGCTGCTTGTGGAAAATGAATTCGCCCCACAGCCACTGCTGCGCGAACGCATAGTATTTTTTGGAATGGCGTCCCGCGACGGTGAGGTCGCGGTCGGTGCGGTGCGCCCAGTCCGCGCGCGCGATAATTTTTTCTTGCACCGCTTTGTAATAGCCCGTGCCTTTGATGGGATACGCGACGGTGGTGAGAAAAATATCGGGATTGGAAATTTTCAAATGCTCTGCGGTGTTTTGAATATCGCGCTCGTCTTCACCGTCGAAACCGAGCATGATAAACATGCCAACCTCGATGCCGCGTTTCTGTAATTCGCACGTCGCCCACTGCACGCGCTCCACATTTACTTCGCGCCGCATCGCGTCCAAAATTTTTTGCGAACCCGATTCGCTGCCAATCCACAAACGATAACAGCCCATCTCTTTCAGCGTGTCAAACACTTGTTCATTCATGCGGTCGGCGCGCGAAATACACTCGAACGGGATTTTGATGCCGCGCTTTTTCAATTCTGCCGCGTAATTAAAGAGCCAGCCATGATGAATCGTGAACACATCATCGGCGTACCACAACTGGTCGGGCTTGTAGGTTTCGATAATTTGCTGTGTCTCGTTTGCAAAGAGTTCGGGCGAACGACGACGATACGATTCGCCGTACACGGAATGCGAACACCACGTGCAATGAAACGGACAGCCGCGCACGGAAATGAGCGAAAGCGAACCGCGCTCATGATGCGTGCGCCATGTGTCCACATATTTTTGTGCATCAATCGCGGCACGGTCGGGATAGGGCAGCGCGTCCAAACTTTTAAGGTACGGACGCGGCGTGGTTTGGACAATGATGCCGTTCTCGTCCCGATAATGAATGCCCGCGATGTGTTGTAATTTGTGTGCGCCGTGTTTTGTGAGAGCGGGAATCAATTCGTCCAACGTCAATTCGCCTTCGCCGACGACAATCACATCCGCGCCGTGTTCAAGATATTCGCGTGCGTAATACGGCGGTTCGGGTCCGCCGAGAATGACGTGCGCGCCGATTTGTTTGCAGGCGTGGAGCATGTCCAACACGTTGAACTTGGTCATCATGTTGGTATAAATGCCGACGATGCGCGGGCGCGTCTCATGCAGATACGCGAAAAAGTTCTCTTGCGTCGAAAACGTCGTGTCGTACACAGCAACGTCATAGCCGCGCGTTTTCAAATACGCGGACAGCGCGAGAATGCCGAGCGGCGGATACGGTTTCATAATCCGCTTTTCGTGTTCGTCTTTGGCGATGAAATAGCCGTGCGTTAAGAGAATGTCCATTTCGGCATTTGCTCTATTTCCCCTGTGCCTCTGTTCTTGTGTTGACAGCAAAAGGGAAACAAGGGAACTGAGGGCAATAAGGTTACGACAATTGGATTGGTTGGCGAAGCAGTTCCACCAATTTTTTCTCAAAGGGGAACGCGTACACGTCATTCTCGCAACGCCAGCGCGCCAGCTGCTGCAAGGGAACGCGCAAGGGTGACGCGCGATTCCATGCAAGGCGTTGGTAAAATTTGAAACGTTCGACGAGCGTGAATTTTTCGCGCGTGACCCACGGACCCGACGAACCGACGTAATCAAAGTCTGCCCACGCGTCCAGCGTTTTTGGAAATTGATAGCCGTCGCGCACGAGCATGTCTGCGATTTCGTTGCCGGGGTACGGCTTGTAGTAAAAAAACGCGACCTGGAAATCAGGACTCATCGCGCGCAGTTCTTTGGCAACGCGCAAGCTTTCGGTGATGCTTTCCGGCGGCTCGTGCGGAAAACCGACAATCACATTGAAAATAATTCCGACGCCCGCGCGTTTGCATTTTTCCGCACTGTCAAAAACCTGATTCAACTTGATGTCTTTTTTCATCCAATCAAGCATCTGCTGCGAACCCGATTCGACACCAATCATCACGCGGCGCAAACCGGCGCGCTTGGACAAGTTCAACAACGCGTCGTCGAGACGAAATCCCTGGTCGGCGCGCATCGTCGCCATCCATGTAAAATGCAGGTCGCGTTTCAAAAATTCGTTCGCAATCGCCGCGACGCGCTGCGGATTTGTAAAAAAGGTTTCGTCCTGAAAGCCAACGTCGGCGAAATGGAATTTTTTCCACCAGCGTTCCAATTCTTGCCCCATGCGCGCGGGTTCAAGTCCGTACCAGCCGCGTTTGTACACGTACGGGTCTGCACAAAACGTGCAGCGAAAACGACAACCTTGCGAAGAAATGTAATCGAACTGCCGCGTCTTTTTGACCGTGAAAAATTTTTCGATGTCAATGAGGTCGTAATTTGAAGCGGGCAGATGATTGAGGTCGAGCAAGGGTCTGGGCGCTTCGGCGCGCAGGTCATCGGGAGATTGGCGATTGGAGTTTGGAGCGCGCGAATTTCGATGAACGATGCCTTGCACCCCATTGAGCGAATCTCCGCTTCCCAGTCTCGCTACGATTTCGGCAAATGTTTCTTCGCCCTGCCCGATGACGGCAACATCAACAGAAGGCTCTTGCAAACATTGTTCGGCAAACAGCGACGGATGCCAGCCTCCCCACACAATGGGCAAATCGGGACGTTTCGTTTTGGCGGCGCGCGACGCGGCGAGCGCATCCCGAATCGGCGCACCCGTCAACACCGTGACGCCGAGACACAGCGCGCCCTCAATTTCCTCCAACAAGCGCGCGTGCGCGTCGCGTTCCACCCGCGCATCAACAATTCGCACATCATATTGCGCGGGGTCAAAACGCGAACCGAGCGCGAGGAGCGCGAGCGGCATCGTGTAAAAAACCGCGCGCGGGTTGTAGAGGACGATTTTTTTCTTCATCGAATGTTCATCCATCCAGACGTTTTCAAATACGCAGAGAGCGCGAGAATGCCGAATCTATTGACCACTATGTGTGGAGCAGGAAGGTATTCCCGTCGGGGTCCCTGAATCGTGCCTCCTGGTCACCCGGCGGCTTGCCGTAGGGATGGCGCACCAAGTCCATGACGAAAGGCACGCCGCGCGACTTGAGTTCGTTGTAGGTCGCCTCAATGTCTTGCGCCGTAAAGACCATGCCGCTCGCCGCGCCGATACGCGCATCATTCTTGTCGGCAGGCGCATACAAGGCAATTTGTGTTGCAAAATCATCTTGCGCGGCAGAGGGCGGGATTACCCAAACCAGACGTTCGCCCTTGCCGTCATCATATTCTGCCAAGCGAATGAACCCCAATTTGCCCGTGTAAAACTCAAGGGCACGCTCCAAATCTCGGACATAAATAGTGATCATTTGTAAATGACTGATCATAGGCTTATTCCGCGAATGCGTTTTCCTGACGACCACGCGCGTTCAACTCCCTCCGCGCCTTTTGCAACCGCGCGGTCTGCAACGGAATCGCGCCGAGCGCGCGAAACGTTTCGCCGCGAATCGTTTGCGGCGCGCGCAGCGCGCGTTTCAATTTTCGTTCCGCGTGCAGGCGGCGCAGTTCGTGATGCGTGACGCGATAGAGAATGCGGTAATAGTCCGTCGAATACGTGCCGTGATACATCATTGCCAAATCGTCGCTGTCCGCCCAATTTTGTTTTGCGCCGAGTTCCATTTTTACGTTCTCGTAAAATTTGGTGCCGGGCAGCGGATAGGATACGGAAATGCCGATTTCGTCGGGAATCGTTTCGCGAATCATTTTGAGCGTGAGTTCGATGTCGGCGCGCGTTTCGCCACGATAACCGTACTGGATGAAATAGCCGACGCGAATGCCTTGCGCACCCAAGAGTTTGCGCGCGTTGTAAATTTGTTCGACGGTAGTGCCTTTGTCCATCGCGTCGAGAATTTTTTGCGAACCGCTTTCCGCGCCCATCCAAACGGTTTGACACTTTGCGCGTTTCAACGCGAGCGCGACATTTTCAGTCACCAAATCCGCGCGCAGCAAACATTTGAACGGCGTCGCGCAATCGTACTCGTTCACCAAATCGCCAAAACGTTCGAGCCAATGCGGTTTCAATCCCAAAATATCGTCGGCGAACCAAATGTGGTCGGGTTGAAAGTGTTCGCGCAGCCATTTCAATTCTTGCGCGACGTTTTCGGGTGAACGCACATTGTATCGCTGCCCATAAATCGGTTTCGCGCACCAGTTGCACGAATACGGACAGCCGCGCGTCGTGACCATGTTCATGGAATAATAACCGTGGCGCTCGCGCCAAATTTTTTGATAGCGCGGAATATCTACCAAGTCCCACGCGGGAAACGGAAGGCGGTCCAAATCGCGGATGAATTCGCGTTTCATGGAACGCTGCAACCTCACCCCTAACCCCTCTCCTTGCGCCAAGAGAGGGGAATTGTCGCGCCATACAAGCCCGCGAATATTCTCGAATCCTCGTTCGTCGCTCGTCGTTCGTCGTTCGTCGGATTCCAACTTGCCCAACAATTCCTCTAGCGTAATTTCCCCTTCGCCCAAAATCATATAATCCGCGCCGCGCGCAAAATATTCTTCCAGATGGTCTGTCGCATCGGAACCGTTCACAATCACCACACAGCCGCGCGCTTTCGCCATCTCTATCATTTTGAATGCGGCTTGGCGCATGTTGAGCAAACACATTTTCGAGAGGTAGTTGAAATTGTCTTCAAACAAAATCGCGTATTTTGGTTTGTGCGTGTCGAGTGCGTGCGCCCATTCGTCTTCCGAATCGGCGAGCATCGCATCAAACAACGCGACATCGTACCCGAGCGCGCGCGCATAACTCGCCGCGTATAACGAACCCAGCGGCGGGTACGGTTTCATCTCCGCGTAGAGTTTCGGGTCGAATTTTAGGTAATAGGATTGACCGAACAGAATCTTGGACATTCGAAATAAAAGACGCAAGCAATCAGTAATCAGTGCGCGTAGTGACTGCATACTGTTTACTGTTGACAGAGTTCTTGCCAGCGCGAGTTGAATGTGTTGACAATGTAATCGGACAAATCGCGCGCATGAAAACGCAACTGCGTTGGGCTAATTTTAACGTTCGTGTTGTGCCCGCGCGCGTGTTTCGATTGGATGCGTACGAGTTGGCGACAGGCAAGTTCCTGATCCATTCGTCTGCCGATGCGATTCGCAAACGCGAACTCGAACGCGCGCTGCGCGCGGCGAAAGGCGGCGCGGTCTTGAAATTCAACCGGCGCGGGTTTCCATTGCGGCAAGAAATGTTTTACCCATGTGTTCGCGTTCAAAAAATTGTGATACGTTTTTTCGCCCAGCAGCGGCATCATTTGACAAACTTCGTGCGCGATAAACAAGTTTTCGTCCGGAATGGACAGGTCGTTTTCGCTGATAAAAATGTTGGCGCAGATGAGGTTGGGATATTCCTTGCGTCCGTCGTCGGGACGCTTTACACCCCATGCCAGCAGGGCGGACAGAACGAGCGCCCGCGTGAGCCACAAGCGATTTTGCGCGGCGATGACGAGAAAATCAATGTCGTCCTCCGGGACTGCACTTTCCATCGCCAACGAACCCGTCACGCCGATAAAGCGTACGCCCGGCACAATTTGCAAGAGCCGCGCAAATCTGCGCGCGCGCCGCAATTTTTCCACAGACGCATTTTTTAATTGCGCGCGGCGCTCAATGTAATGCGCGCGCCCTTTGAGAAACCAAAACGCGTCGCGCGATTCCCACCAGTCGCCGTGTTGCGGGGGCTCTTCGGTGAGGTGATGATGCGCGTACCGAATCAGTTCCTCTGCGCGCAGCGGGAATGAAAAGAGGTCGTAATACAAGAGTGTGGCGACAATGGCGCGGTCCCGCGGTGGGGCTCCATTCAGAGGCGGCAAGGGCGGTGCGGTTTGAAGCGTGAACATGTTGTCAACTTTACGCAGTGTCGTCCGCTTTGGATTGGGTCAAGAGTCGTGCGGCGACGGCTGGTACCGGCAAATTGGATTATGCGGAACGCGCGTTCCCAAAGCGTCGCCATTGACGCGGCTCCCTACACGATGCGTGCGATTATAACTAGCTTTCAAGGCATCGGCAAACAGTGTATCATGGCGTTGGCGTAGGGAGGAAAAATGATTTTTCAAATGATGCAGGTCGGTCCATTGGGCGTGAATTGTTATATCGTCGGCGATGAAAATTCGCGCGAGGTTGTGGTGCTTGACCCCGGCGGTCATGCGCGTCAAATTTCGGAATTGCTCAATACGTTGCGCTTGCGAGTCAGCGCAATTGTTTTGACGCACGCGCATTTTGACCATGTGATGGGTGTGGAAGGACTAAAACGCGCGACGCTGGCGCCCTTGTTGGTTGGGGAAAAAGAAAAACGCGTGTTTGAATCGGTGGAGCGTCAAGGCGAAGCGTTCGGGCTCGCGGTGCCGCCGCTGCCCGAGCCGGAACGGTGGCTCAACGAAGGCGATGTCGTCGAAGCGGGAAATTTCAAATTGCAAGTGTTTGAGGTGCCGGGACATTCGCCCGGTTCGATTGCGCTGTACAACGCGGAAAATGGTGTGGTGTTTGTCGGCGACGTGTTGATGCGCGGCACGATTGGACGCACCGACCTCTCTGGCGGCTCGTTTGAAGAATTGTTGAAATCCATTCGCACAAAATTGTACACGCTGCCCGACGCGACCAAAGTGTATTCGGGTCACGGACCCATGACGACGATTGGCGAAGAGAAATTGTTGAATCCGTTTACGAAAAATTACGCGTGACGAAGGACGGACGACGAAAGACGAATGACACACGCGTTCGTCCTTCGTCATTGGTCATTCGTCGTGTACGCTTCATCCAACAATTCCACCAAGTGCATCACGCGCCCGTTCCACCCCGCGCGGCGCGCGCCATATTCCAATTGCAACAAACAACCGATATTGCCCGTCACAACAATCTGAGCGCGTGTGTCGCGGGTGTTGGCGATTTTTTCATCGGCGAGTTGGTCGGACATTTCGGGATGCACGACGTTGTAGATGCCCGCGCTGCCGCAGCATCTATCGCTCGCGCGCATTTCGACCAGTTCGACGTTGCCGATTTGTTTGAGGACTTGACGCGGCTGAACGCGAATTTTTTGCGCGTGCGCGAGATGACACGCGTCCTGATAGGTCACGCGCGTTTTGTTTTGCAATGACGCGTTGGGCGCGATGTTTGGCGCGAGCAGTTCGCTCACGTCCTTGACGCGCTTTGCAAATTCTTCCGCCTTGAGAAAATATTCGGGGTCATCGCGAAAAATTTCCGCGTACTCTTTGAGCTGCGCGCCGCAGCCCGCCGCATTTATCACTATCGCATCCCACTGTTCTTGCATAAACAAATCAATGTTCCGTTTCGCCATTTCACGCGCGATATCGCGTTCGCCCGCGTGAACGTGCAATGCCGCGCAGCAAATTTGTCCGTCCGGAACAATCACCGCGTAATGATTTTTTTCCAGCACGCGCACCGTCGCTTCGTGAATGTTGGCAAAGCCCGCGCGCATGAGGCAGCCGGTAAAGAGGGCAACGCGTCCGCGATTCGCAGACGACGGACGACGGGCGACGGGCGACGGAGTATGATACGCGCCTTCGATTTCGGGGGCAACGTGTTTCGGTTTCGGCGGTCTGTATTGGCGGAGTTGGCGCGCGGGGAGCATTCCTTCCAGCTCGCCGAGTTTGCCGAATAATTTCAAAATCCCCGATGCGCGCACGATGGGTTGAATGGTGCGTTGATACAAGCCCGTCATGCCCGCGACGAAATTCAAACGCGCGGGATACGGAAACAATTGTTTGAAAATTGCCCAGCGAATCAATTTTTCCTTGCGCGAGAATTTTCCCTGCTTGACGATTTCGCCGCGCGCCGCCTCCAACAAAACGGAATAGCGCACGCCGCTCGGACACACCGTTTCGCAGTTGCGGCAATTCAAACAAAGTCCGATATGTTCTTCAAACGGCGCGTTGACAATCTGTTTGCCCTCCGCGAGTTCTTTGATGAGAAAAATTCTCCCGCGCGGCGATTCCGTTTCGAGCGACGTTAAACGGTACGTGGGACAATGATTGAGACACAAGCCGCAATGCACGCAGCGCAGCAAGTCCGCGTCGCGCGGCGGGTCGGGGATAGTGAATCCGCGCGTTTGAATTTTTTCGGGGGAAATTATCGCTTCAGCCATTTCAATTCCTTGTATAATGCGTTCGATGGAAAAATCGAATCCATTTCAAGACCGCGTCCTCGAAATCGTTCGCGCGATTCCGCGCGCGAAAGTGTTATCGTACGGACAAGTCGCGTTGCTTGCAGGCGCACCGCGCGGCGCGCGTCAAGTGGGACGCATTTTGTACGCGCGCGGA
>CALMZO010000435.1 GCA_937870825.1 uncultured Chloroflexota bacterium
CTACATCGTTAGACATTTTTCCTCCGCGCAAGATTTTACCACACTCCCCCCTCCCTCCTCCCTCCGCGCATTTGTCCCCCTCCTTTCATGTCGCTTGTCCCTTACACGTATTTCAAAAATTTGTATGCTAAAATTTATTCTCACGCGGCATCACTGACAAAGGAGTCTCGCTCATGTCCCCTCTCCCCTCGCACGCGCGCGTCGTCGTCATCGGCGCGGGCATCGTCGGCAACAGCATGGTCTATCATCTCGCCAAACTCGGTTGGCGCGATATCGTGCTGCTCGACAAAGGACCCCTGCCGAATCCCGGCGGCTCCACCGGACACGCGTCCAATTTTATTTTCCTCGTTGACCATTCCAAAGAAATGTCCAAGTTCACGCTCGACAGCGTGAAACAGTACAAGGAACTCGGCGTGTTCACCCAAAGCGGCGGCATCGAAGTTTCGCGCACGCCCGCACGCGTCGAGGAATTCAAACGGCGCATCACGTCCGGCAAAGCGTGGGGCGTGGACGGAATGCATCTCATTTCGCCGAGCCAAGTAAAAGAACTCGTCCCGTTCATCAACGAAAAAATTATTCGCTCGGGTTTTTACACCGAGGGCATCGGCACGGTGGACTCGCTCCGCGCGGGAACCTTGATGCGCGAGTACGCACAATCCGTCGGCGCGCTCCAAATTTTTCCCAACACCGAAATTATGGGAATGCAAACCGAACCACTGCCGAACGGCGGCGCGCGCATTCGCGCGGTGGAAACGGACAAGGGAACCATCAACGCGGAAATTGTCATCATCGCGTGCGGCTTGTGGAGTCCGCGCCTTGCGCGCATGGCAGGCGCGTACATTCCGCTCACGCCCGCCGTGCATCAAATGATTTCCGTCGGACCCGTGCCGCAACTGATGGACACCGTTGGCGAAATCAAATATCCGATAATTCGTGACATGGACACGAACATGTACGAACGCCAACACGGCAGCGATATGGAAGTGGGTTCGTACGCGCATCGCCCGATTCTTTGGGAACCCGACGAGGTGCCTTCGCTTAAACAAGCCGCGTTGTCGCCCACCGAAGCGCCGTTCACGCAGGACGATTTTGACCCGCAGATGGAACAGGCGCTCGAACTCATTCCCGATATTTTGAACAATGAACAAGTCGGCATTCGTTATGCCATCAACGGATTGCTTTCGCTCACGCCCGATGGCTTTCCGATTCTCGGCGAAACGCCCGAAGTCAAAAATTTGTGGTCTGCCGCCGCAATTTGGATCAAAGAAGCGCCGGGAATCGCGCGCGCCGTCGCGGAATGGCTCACGGACGGGAATCCTGAAATTGACCCGAGCGGTTCCGACATTGCGCGTTTTTATCCGCATCAAAAAACCAAAACGCACGTCAACGCGCGCAGCGCGGAAGGTTTCAACAAAACCTACGGCATCGTTCATCCGCGCGAACAATGGGCATCGAACCGCAACGTGCGTTTGTCGCCGTACTATGAACGCGAAAAAAATCTCGGCGCGGTCTTTTACGAAGCGATGGGCTGGGAACGTCCGCAGTGGTACGAAGCGAACGCGAAACTCTTGGAGGAATTTGGCGAACGCGTGATGAAACGCGACGCGGAATGGGACGCGCGCTGGTGGTCGCCGATTATCAACGCGGAACATCTCGCGCTGCGCGAACGCGTCGGCATGGTGGATTTGTCCGCGTTTGCGATTTTTGATGTGCAAGGCGCGGGCGCGCTCGCGTTCATGCAAAACATGGCAGTCAGTCAAATGGACGTACCCATCGGACGCGTGACGTACACCAATTTTCTCAACGCCCACGGCGGCATCAAAGCGGACTTGACGGTGATGCGGCTCGCGCAAAATCATTTCCGCGTCGTCACGGGCGCGTTCGACGGCGGACGCGATAAAAAATGGCTCATGGACCACCTTCCTGATGATGGCTCTGTCACATTGAGCGACATCACCTCCGCGTGGTCAACGCTCGGCGTGTGGGGACCGAACGCGCGCAATGTTTTGCAATCTATCACCGAGTCCGATTTTTCAAACGACGCGTTCCCGTTCGCGACGTGCCAGTGGGTGGATTTCGGAACGCTGCACGTTCTCGCGTCGCGCATTTCGTACGTCGGCGAACTCGGCTGGGAATTGTATGTGCCGTTTGAACAGGGCGCGCGGTTGTGGGATATGGTGTACGACGCGGGACAAAAGTTCGGCATCGTTCCCGTCGGCATCGGCGTCTATGGCACAACGGGGCGTCTCGAAAAATCGTACCGTTTGTACGGGAACGAACTCGAACAAGAATACAATCTCGTCGAAGCGGGCATGACGCGCAAAGTCAAAAAGGAAAACTTTATCGGCAAAGCCGCGTACGAAAAACAACTTGCCACGCCGCCCGCCGCGCTCCTCTGTTCGCTCACCGTTGACGACAATACATCATCGTCGGGCGTGAAACGGTACATGCAAGGACGCGAGCCGATTCTCACCCTCGACGGAAAAATCATCACCGACACGCGCGGACGCAATTCGTACGTGACGAGCGCGGGCGCCGCTCCATCGCTCGGCAAATATATTTTGATGAGTTACCTTCCGCCCGAATATGCAAACGTGGGAACAAAAGTACAAGTCGAATATTTCGGCGAACTGTATCCCATCACCGTCGCGGCGGTTGGCGCAACGCCGTTGTTGGATGCGGAGAACAAACGCCTGAAGGCGTAAGCTCAAAGCTAAAAGTTAAAAGCTAAAAGTAAATAGCGAATGGCGAAACTTTTAGCTTTTAACTTTGTACTTTTTACTTGTGAACATTCTCGTCTGCATCAAACGCGTTCCTCTCACCGGCGGAAAAATTGTGTTGACTGCCGACGCGCAGGACATTGATACGCGCGTGTTGGGATTCACCATCAGCCCGCACGAAGAATGCGCGGTGGAAGAAGCCGTGCGCCTCGTGGAAAAATTTGGCGGCAGCGCGACAGTGTTGACGCTCGGTGTTGCCGACGCGGTGGAACAATTGCGCGATGCCATGTCCATCGGCATCGAACGCGCGATTCATCTCGAAACGGACGGGCGCGAATTTGACGCGGTGGCAACCGCGAACGCCATCGTGCAAGCGATTCGCGCAGACGGCACAAATTTTGATTTGTTACTTTTCGGAAACGAATCGGCGGACGCGGGCGGTTATCAAGTAAGCATTCGCGTCGCACACGCGTTGAACTTGCCGTGTGTGACCGGCATCAAAGCGCTCGAAATGCAAAACAACCGCGTCATTGCAAAACGCGAAACGGGCGGCGGCGGTTGGGAAATTTTTGATGTCGCGTTACCTGCGGTGATAACGGTGAAAGAAGGAATCAATTTGCCGCGTTATCCGTCACTGCCCGGACGTTTGAAAGCAAAAAAGAAACCGATTGCGACAAGCGCGCCCGCGTGGGAAAACGGCGGACTGGAAAAAATAAAACTCGTCACACCGCCCGAAGAAAAACACGAGGTAGAAATTCTGGGCAAAGGCGCGGATGCCGCGCCGCAAGTGGTGGAACTGTTGGCAAAGCTCGGATTGTTATAACGCGTTTCGACATGAAATCTCTGCTACCTGATCCGTGATACCTGATACCTGTTACAAAATATGATTCTCACCTACATCGAACAAGCAGGCGGAAAAATCAACGCCGCGTCATTCGAAGCGCTCACGCTCGCGCAACGTCTCGCGGAAAAGACGAACGCGCCCTTGCACGCACTCGCTATCGGCGACGCGCCAACCGATTCGCTTGAACGCCTCGGCGCGTTTGGCGTACACACATTGCATCTCGCGCAGCATCACGCGCTTGCGGAATACGCGCCCGATGCGTACGCGGCGAGCATCGTCGAACTCGCGCGCAGTCACAACGCACACGCGATTCTCGCGGCGGGCAGCGAACGCGGGAATGAAATTCTCGCGCGCGTCGCCGCAAAAATGAGCTTGCCCTTTGCGGCGAACGTAACGGATGTGGAGAGCGGCGACGATTATATCGTCACGCGTTTGCGTTGGGGCGGCAGTCTGCTCGAACAAGCGAAACTACATGGCGCAACAAAAATCCTCTCCCTCGCGCCCAATTCAGTTATAGGAACACCTTCAGACGTTTCATCTACTGTTACAATAAATTCCTTTGTCCCCGCGCTTAATGAAAACGATTTGCGCGTGCGCGTCACGCAGCGCATCGAAGGCGAACGCGGAAAAATTTCGCTCGGCGAAGCGCGCGTCGTCGTTGGCGGCGGACGCGGTGTAGGCAGCGCGGAAGGGTTTCAAAAATTGCAAGAGCTGGCGAATTTGCTCGGCGGCGCGGTGGGCGGTTCGCGCGCCGTCACATCCCTCGGCTGGCGCGCGCACGCCGACCAAATCGGACAAACAGGCAATCGCATTCAACCCGAGCTTTATATCGCGTGCGGCGTCAGCGGCGCGATTCAACACATGATTGGCGCGAAAGGTTCGAAACACATTCTCGCCATCAACACCGACCCCGACGCGCCGATTCTGTTCAAAGCCGATTACGCAGTGATTGGCGATTT